>WTGD01000036.1 GCA_011523725.1 Nitrospinota bacterium | reverse complement strand
GCGCACAAGGAGAATCCATGAGCGACAAGATACGCCTGCTCGTCACGGACGGGGCGTCGGGCAAGTTTTTGGCGAGAGTACGGGCGAACGCTGCTTCCGCGCCCTTCGATATCATCGCGCCCGAGAGCGCGGATGAGGACGCGCTCCTGGCCCTGGCGCCCGAGGCCGAGGCGGTCCTCTGCTACAAGGTGGCGCTGCCCGCTTCGGTCATCCATGCGGCGGCGAGGCTCCGCTACATCCAGAAGCACGGTCTCAACTGCAAGAACATCGCCGTGGACGCGGCGCGCGAGCGGGGGATCCCCGTCGGCACGCAGTCGCTCATGCGGAACGCCACGGTGGCCGAGCAGGCCCTCGTCCTCATGCTCTGCTGCGAACGCAAGACGATTTTGGGCCAGAAGGCGGTCGAGGCGGGCGTCTACCGTGAGATGGGGATCGAGCCGGTCGCCACCAGCCAGTGGGACATCCGGCCCAACTGGCCGGAGCTCGAGGGCGTCGCGGAGCTTTTCGGCAAAAGCGCGGGAATCATCGGCCTGGGCGACATCGGCATGGACATCGCGGGGCGCTGTGCGGCCTTCGACATGGAAATATTCTACTACCAGAGGACGCGCCATGAGCCCGACGTAGAGAAAGAGTATCAAGCGACGTATCTGGATTTTGATGACCTGCTCACGCGCGTCGATTATCTCGTGCTCGTCCTGCCCCACACCGCCGAGAGCGAGGGGATAATCGGGGCGGAACAACTCGCGCGCATGAAGCGGACGGCGACCCTCATCAACGTGGGCCGGGGCGCGCTCGTCGATGAGGCGGCGCTCGCCGCCGCACTCCGAGAGGGCGGGATCGCCATGGCGGGGCTGGACGTCTACCAATACGAGCCCCTGCCCTACGACAGCCCCCTCATCGGGCTGCCGAATGCCGTGCTTCTGCCCCACACCGGCGGCGGCTCGAACCGCCAGTGGGACGTGGACATTCCCGCGTCGCTCGGCAAAATCGCCGCGTTTTTCGGTGAGGGAGAGGAGTCTTAGAACGGGGATGGACCTTTCACATAAATCCTCTCCTAGGAGGTTTCCCTTTCATTTGATAAGCTAGGAGGGGTTTCGGCCCGCCGTGCAGCGGCGGATTCAAGCACGACTTTTCGGCAGGCTTCGTGTCGGCTTTGAAGGAGCAGGGAGAATCGCCATGAAGAAAAAAGCCACTTATACGGCCACGATCGGCAGGGATGGGGAATGGTGGATCGGATGGATTGAGGAGGTTCCCGGCGTCAATTGCCAGGAGGCTTCGAGGGAGGAATTGCTGGATTCCCTGACCGTCACCCTCCGGGAAATGCTGGAAATCGATCCCGCCAAATCGCCAGTGGAGAATTTCGAGAGAGAACTGATCACCATATGAAGCGCCGGGAACTTTTGAAGCATCTCTCCGAGAACGGATGCGAAGAACTCAGAGAAGGCGGAAAACATTCCATTTGGCACAACCCGGCGCTCAAAAAGTACTCCACCATTCCCCGCCACACCGAACTGAGCAACTACCTGTGCAAAAAGATATGCAGAGACCTGGGTGTAGCGCCCATCGGATGAAGAGTGCACATTCGTACTCTTGCCCGGCCGTCAATTATCTCTGGTAGAGATGACGGGACGTCTTAGGACAGGGGTCTTCGAGGAGTATAGAAAGCAGAGGTTAGCGTAGTGGAGTGGGGGAAATTGACGGGACAAGCCCGCAATCTTTGAGAACGGAATCCAGCGTGCCGCGCTCGAAGCAGGATTCGATGAACAGTTGCATCGCTTCTGTAAGGTTCTCTTTGGCTTGTTTCTTGGTTTTTCCCTGGCTGCAAATGTCAAGAGGCGGGCAGCGTGATATGTATCCGGGTTCATCCTTTTCCACCAGGATGGGAACTTTTATCTTGATCTCAACACGATAGCGCGCCATTTTCGGCCTCCTGCGTGGATTGACGTTTTTATGAAAGAATCCCCGTTTCATGCTGTACGGGTCCCTACCGCAATACGCGGCGATTATATCATCCCCTCGGAATCCGGCCCATCCATCCCCCCGGCGGGGCGCGCGAAAAATCGAAAAAATTTCTTGCCGACCATCCGAAAAGCGGCTAACATCGCAGGATCGAAATGCACACTCGGCGAAAATGAAGCCGGCGCGAGAGTCGTCATACCCGCATCCGTTCCCGGGCGCGCATCGACGAAAGAAGAAGGAGGGGGTTACTCATTATTCCCGCTTCGAGTCTGAGGACCCAACTCGAACCCGGAGCGGTACTTACTACTCCACGAGGTCGAGCAGCTAATGAGTAACCCCCAAATTCTTCATCTTCCCTCCCAAGTTCCGGGGACGTTCCTGTAACCAGCCCCGGTGTCGCTTTCCCCTCGCCGAAGCGCGGAAGCAATATCTTCCGCAAGGCCGCCATGTCGGCGTCTTCCCTGGTTCTTGCCTTGACCGCTACGACTGGCTCCCGTATTTGACCAAACGGTCATTTCTCGCTACAGTGCATCCCCGGCGTCGGTTTCCTGAAAAAGCCGCCCTCATTTGGTTTAGACAGGTGTGTCCATCATGAACTAGATCGACCCATACAATCCTTCCCGATCCGCACCCGGATGGTTTCACCCGAATCCCGGACGAAGTACGGGCTGGTTGGCATACAATCCACGTTTTGGAAGAAAAGTGGGTTCCCGCCTATTCCAACTCTCGGGAAGAGTCGTCTTGTATTCAGCGGGCAGCCCGTGGATCGACCGCACATGGATTGTATGCCGAGTCAAATACTGGAGGATTGAATCTGACTTGTCAAGAAGGAAATTGAGACTTTCGTTCGGGCATTCATAATTTTTCAAGAAAACCCGTCATCATCCAAGAGTAAGAAGGCACGAAAAACCCCTTCTCTCCGGACTGGCCGAATGCCTGCCCATTTCCATGCTTTCCCTGCAGGCAGGCCGGGCGCGCGGCCCGGGTTCCTTAAAAGCGCTCCCCTACTTCTGCGCCCAGTCGGGAACCTCCTCTCCCTCGGGGACGTACTGAATCAGCTCAATCGCGAGGCCGCCCGTGGTGGCCGCGTTCGTGAAGGTGATGACGCCGCCGCGCGAGCCGTAGGTGGGCGCCAGGACGAACTCGACCCCCTTCGCCTCCCATTCGGCCATCGTGGCCCGCAGGTCATCGACGACGAAACAGATATGGTGCAGCCCCTCGCCGCGCGCGGCGATGAACCGGTTGAGCGGCGCCTCGGGGTCGCTCATCTCCACGAGCTCCATCACCGCGCCTTCGGCCCCATAGAAATCGAGCCGGGCGGTGTTGCCGGGCCGCTCATACACCCTTCGCTCCAGAAAGCGCAAGCCCAGCAAATCCTCCATCACGTTCTTCTTTTCATCCAGATTGCTCACGGCGTAGCCCAGGTGATCGACTTTCGGCATGTTTCACTCCCAAGAAAATGTATGGAACAGCGCATAGAGGTAAACAGAAATCGCCCGCAGGCTACCGCGTCCCCGCGCCCGCGCGCAAATTCTTCCAGGCCCGAGCGGCGCTCCCCCGCAAGCATGAAGGACCCGCCTGGAAGGCCTGCCTGTTCGAGCAGCCACCCCATCGGGGCAGCCACCCCAACGGGGTGGCCGCCCGGTGGAGCGGTATGTATACTCAGCCTCTTTCGTGAAGCGTAAAGGATTTCCAATAAAAGCATGTCTTCCGTATTGCCGCTTTTGAACATCGTCTTCCCGGTCATGGCCGTGATCGGGGTCGGCTTCCTCTACGGCCGGTGGAAAAAGCTCGACCCCAGGGTGCTGGCCGAACTCGTCCTGTTCCTGCTCGCCCCCGCCGTGATGTTCGACGCCCTCGCGCGCCAGCACATCGTGTGGGACGAGTTGATCAGGGCGGGCGTCTTCTCCACGCTCATCCAGGTCATCCCGGGCGCGGTCGCCTGGGCCATCAAGCGCGCGGCGGGCATGACGAACCGCTCCTTCGTGCCCAGCGTGATGCTCATGAACTCCGTCTCGCTGCCCTATCCCCTGGCGCTCCTCGCGTTCGGCGAGGCGGGCCTCGCCCAGACGGTGCTGCTCTCGATACCGAACGTGTTCATCTCCTTCACGCTGGGGATCATGGCCTACGGCGGGAGCGCCGACGTCAGGGAGCCGCTCAAGATGCCCGCCATATACGCGGCGATTGCGGGCATCGTCGTGGCGATGGCGGTTATCCCCGTGCCCAAGTTCATCCTGCGCTTCTCGCACCTGACCGGGCGCGGCATGTTCCCGGTGGAGCTCTTCACGCTGGGCTACCGGCTCCGCTCCATCCGGGCGTCGGATTTCAAGATCAGCCTCCTCGTGGCGTCGCTCCGGTTCGGACTCGGGTTCGCGCTGGCCTGGGCGCTGTGCGAGGCCTTCGCGCTCACCGGCGCGTTCCGCGCGTCGCTTTTCCTGATGTCGTGCAGCCCGCCCGCGGTGCTGAACTACATCTTCGCCGAGCGCTATTGCGAGGAAGGCTCGCTGGCCGCCTCCATCGTGTTCACGGGCACGGCGATGAGCCTCGTCACCATACCCCTGCTCCTGCTCTATCTGGGTGTGTCGTAGGGGCGGGCATTGTCGACGAACCACGTCGATGGGGTTTGTTGGAAAAGCCCTTTTATGGGCAGGGGAATGACGAGCAGGGTCGGGTTTTTCAACAGCCCTCTCAAGGGGGGGAGCCCGCAGGGGCCGTTCGCGATCGGCCCCTGCAAATTCGCAGCCGTTATTCGTGCGAATGCCTCGCCTTACGATTTCTCCCGGCCGGCCTTTTCTTTCAGCCAGTGGGTCAAAGGCTCCTGGTAATAGACCGCCGCCGCCCCGATGATCACCATGACCACCAGAAGCGCGACCACCATGCCGTATTGCTCCTCGTACATCCCCGCCCCCTGGATGCCCAGCATGATGGTGCCGGGGATTCTCCCCAGACACGCGATGACAACGAACGTCAGCGTCTTGAGGGGGCTCAGGCCCAGCAGGTAGCACATGTAGTCCTTGGGGAAGCCGGGGATCGAGAAGAAGATGAATGCGAGAAAAGCGCCCCTGTTCGTGATGAGGAAATCGAACTTATCCAGAATCCTGGGCGGGATGAGTTTTTCCACGAAGGGGCGGCCCAGCCTCCGCCCGATGTAGAACGCGAGGAAGCTGCCTATCGTCAGGCCGACGGTGCTCAGGATCGTCGCCGTGAGCGCGCCGTAGACGTAGCCGCCCAGAAAGCCCGTCAACTCGCCCGGTATGGGCGAGAAGACCACCTGGAACACCTGCACGCCGATGAACACGGCGGGCCCCCAGGGACCGAAGGAGTGAATCCACTCCCTGAACTTCTCTTTCTTGTCCTGGAGTTTCAGAAGATACGCCCAGGCGTCGTCTATCTGCCCCCAGAAGAGGTAGGCGAGCAGCGCCGCCGCCAGCAGGCATAGCCCCGCCGCCCACAGGATTTTCCCGTTGCCGTTCAACTCGAGTTTCCCTTTTGAGGGCGAGCAGATTCCTGAAACGAAAACGAATCCATACATACCACCAAACCTTCCGCATGGATAACAAAAAATCTCTTGTCATTGCAATTGTTGACAAGAGAACCGCTCGCGCCCCAAGATCGGTGGTTCACGAAACATGCCCGGAATGATGGGAGAAAAGATGGCCGACGCCCGCCCGAATCCGCACGAAGAAAACCAAGGCGCGAATACCGCGCCCTCCGGGGAGGGGCGCATAAGCGCGGGTGAACTCACGAGCGCGGTCAAGGAATCCGCCCTGAGCCACGGTTTCGACCTGGCCGCCGTCGCCCCGCCCGGGCTGGGCGAGGCGCACGGCAGGTACATGGAGTGGATCGAGCGCGGCTACGCGGGCGAGATGAGCTATCTCGCCAGAAACCCCTACGTGCGCGGCGACTTGCGCCGCCTCTGGCCGGAGACGCGCGCGGCTCTCGTCGTCGCCATGCAGTACAAGCCCGGGCGCGAGACGCCCCACGCGGCGGGGCAGGGAAAAATCGCGCGCTACGCCCACGGCGGGGACTACCACAAGTTCATGAAGAAAAGGCTCATCCGCGTCCTTCGCGATTTGAAGGAGATCGACCCAGGGGTCGAGGGCAGAAGCTATGTGGACACCGGCCCACTGCTCGAGCGCGACCTCGCCGTCCGGGCGGGCCTCGGCTGGAAAGGGAAGAACTCGCTGCTCCTCTCGCGCCGGCTCGGGAGTTATTTCTTTTTGGGCGTCCTGCTCTTAAACCGCGCGCTGGAGGCGGACGCGCCCTTTTATGAGGAGCACTGCGGCACGTGCACGCGGTGCATTGATGACTGCCCAACGGACGCCATCGTCGCGCCCGGCGTGGTGGATGCGAGGCGCTGCATCTCCTATCTCACCATCGAGCTCAGAGGCCCGATTCCCCGGGAGCTCCGCGCTCCGGTGGGCGCGCACGTCTTCGGCTGCGACATCTGCCAGGAGGTCTGCCCCTGGAACGACGACGCGCCCCATGCGCGCGAGCCGAGGTTCGACCCCCGCCCGGCGGCGCTGGAGCCCAGGCTGCACGAGTTCGCCGCGATGGACGAGCGGCGGTTCCAGAAGGCGTTTCGCGGCACGCCCGTCATGCGCGCGCGCTACGGGGGGTTCCTGAGGAACGTTATCGTCGCCATCGGCAACACGGGGGGTGCTGAGAGCATCGCCATCCTCGCCCGCGCGCTCGAACACCGTGAACCCCTGGCGCGCGGCCACGCCGCCTGGGCGCTCGCCCGCGTGGGCAAAAGAATCCGCGATGAGCGCGCGCGCCTGGCCCTCGAAGCCAGGCTCGAAGTCGAGAGAGACGCATGGGTGCGCGAGGAGATCGAACTCGCCCTCGGCGAATTCGCCCTGATGTCGCTTCCCGTTCTGGGGCGGGAGGAGTGAGGAAGTAACACGCCCCTGATTAAGCTTTCACCTTTCCGAAAATACCTTAATTACTCAGAAAATATCCACCAGATCTCCCCAAAATTGGGGAAGAAAAGAAGCCTGCGATATCTATATATTGAGTATTATGATTTTTCTTGTTCACTCGAAACAAAAGGGGCAACATAGAAAGGACTCTCGCCGCCTGAGACATTGGGATATGAGCCGGCAGGGCGTTCCCAGGCGAGGATGCCGGCATGATTAGACGAGATGCGTTTGAGCGCATCCTGGCTTCGTTGCACGAAGCGGCGATGGACGATGCCAGAATGTCGACCGCCTCCGCGCTGATCGACGATGCCCTCGGCGTGTACGGCAACTGCATGGCTGTCGGCGATTTACACTCCCGGGCGGATGCTCAGGTCTACTTCGCGCGGTTTTTCTACCAGGGATACCGGCACCACGAATTCGAACGCGAGTACTTCGAGCGCTATTTCCCGCTGGACGAGCGGCTTCCGCGCCTGCGGCGACTCCCAGACAGTCAACTGTTCCATTTTTCCGACCTCTTCTCTGAAGAGGAACAGAAAACCTCCGTGGTATTCAACGAATGCTCGACTCTGATGCTTGCCCGGAACAGCATCAACGTGCGCATGGACGGCTCCGACGGTTCGAGCATTTGCTGGGTCATCAACGACCCGGTAGGCGGTGAAGACTGGTCGTCCACCCGGCTCGAATTGATTCGGCGGCTCCTGCCCCATATCCGCCAATACGTGAACGTCCGGCAGGCGCTGGCTGGTGCGGGCGCACTGGGCGCGTCCCTGACGGAACTGCTCGACACCACCGGGGCGGGCATCATCCAGCTCGACCCGCGCGGGCGGATACTGGAAGTGAACGACCGCGCCTGGGATTTGCTGCGGACCGGTGACGGTCTGTTCGACGAGCGCGGCTTCCTGTTCGCCCGAAAGCCTGAGGACAACGCCAGACTCCAGGAGTTGCTGTCGCGATCGCTGCCGCCGTTCGGTGCTCAGGGAGAGGGCGGTACGACGATGGTTCAGCGTACATCGGCCCTGCCGCTTGTTCTGCACGTCAACCCGGTGGGCCCGCAGGAGACGGACTCCCGCCCTTGGCCGGTCGCGGCGCTCGCGCTGGTCGTGGACCCGGCGAGCCGAATACGCATCGATCCGGACATGGTGGCTGACGTCCTCGGCCTGACGGGAATGGAGAGCCATGTGGCGGTGCTGTTGGCCGAAGGCATGAGCGTCCTTCAGATTGCCTCGGCTATGGGCCGAAAGGAAAGCACTATCCGCACGCACGTGAAACACATTTTCGCCAAGCACGGCTTATCAAGACAAGCCGATCTGGTGCGGCTTGTGCTCTCGCTGGCCGGCGCCCCGGAGTCTCAAGACTGAAGGTGAAAGTATCCCTGGGCCGTCGCTGGCGGCACCCGCCTTCCCGATGATTCCTTAGACACGGCTAAAAATTCCGCAAAAATCTCCCCAATTATGGGGACGCGAAAAAGCGTACGATTTTCTACACTTTGTGCTTGGGGGGTTGTCTTTCGTGGAGGTCAATCTCACATGGTGAAAAAGACGGCTGCTTGCCTGATGCTCTTCGTCTTCATGGTGGTGTTGCATGGGGATCTGTCGCGTGGTGGCGGTATTTCATATCCCATAGAAGGAGCATGCCGATTATGGTGATCAGATTTCTTGCC
>WTGD01000173.1 GCA_011523725.1 Nitrospinota bacterium | reverse complement strand
CCGACGCGCGGCGGCTGATTTTCTCGGTGATGCCGGGCAGCGAGAGGCAGCCCTCCTCCACGATACGCTCGCCCTCGGCATTCTCGATTTCAGGATTGACGAGGAAATGGACCTGCTTGGGGTCTTTCCCGAGCGAGACGTCGACCACGATGAGCCGGACGTTCTCCCCCACCTGGGGGGCGGCGAGGCCGACGCCGGGCGCATCGCGCATGGTGGCGAGCATCGCGCGCGCGAGTTGTGCCGTCTGCTCCGTGACGCGCTCCACGGGCAGGCATTTCCGGCGAAGGGCCGGGGCCGGATACTTGAGAATTTCCAGAACGGGCATGAGGGATTCTCCCGTAAAATCGACGCGCAGGGCTGCGCCCGCAGAGCCGGTTTTCCATCATGTAACCCATCCGGCGTGCGGAAGCAAATTCTTGGGAGCAAACCGAGATAAGAGGGAGGGATTACCCCCGCGTGAATGAGAAATGATTACTCCTGCTTGAGGAATTGCATCCCGAGGGATAAATCAGGGATTACGCTTTGCGAGGGGGCGATAGAGAAACGTCCGGCCCTGCCTGCAGTCTCCCCTCCCTTCTGAGCGTTCACCCCCTTCTCTCCGGTCGGAGCGGCGCGCATTTCCCCGCATTTGCCGTCCTCGGTTTTTCCCCAGGATGCGGCAGAATCCGCCGCGAGGAGAGCGTTCTCATGGACTTCAAGGAGCAGAAAAGTGAACGGGAACAAAAGCGCCGAAGCGATGGAACATCACGGGTACAGGATGAAAATACACCCGCTTGAATTTCCGAACAATTCGATAAATATCGCTAAATTTCGATAAAATTCGATAAATTCCTGAAAATTTATCTTGTTGAATCTTATGAGGTTACGACGTTTCAGGCCCTTATTTCGGCGTTGCCGCCTGGGGGGCTTCTTTTTCCTCCGCGGCCGCTTTCGGCGCACCGATCCCCACGGCGGCGCGCACCTGGCCGTCGATTTCCGCGAAAAGATCCGCATTCTCGCCCAAGAAACGCTTCACATTCTCGCGCCCCTGGCCGATACGCTCCTCGCCGTAGGAATACCAGGCCCCCGTCTTGTTGACGATGTCTTTTTCGACGGCCAAATCGAGCACGTCGCCTTCTCGCGAAACCCCGCGCCCGAACATGATGTCGAACTCCGCCGTGCGGAACGGGGGGGCGAGCTTGTTCTTCACCACGCGCACCCGCGTCCTGTTGCCCACGTTGTTCTCGCCTTCCTTGATCGCGGCGATGCGCCGGATGTCCAGGCGCACGGAGGAGTAGAATTTGAGAGCGTTTCCGCCCGAAGTCGTTTCCGGGTTGCCGAACATCACGCCGATCTTCATGCGGATCTGGTTGATGAAGATGAAACACGTGTTGCTGCGGTGCACCACGCCCGTGAGCTTGCGAAGCGCCTGGCTCATGAGCCGCGCCTGGAGGCCGACGTGGTGATCCCCCATGTCTCCTTCAAGTTCCGCCTTGGGCACCAAAGCGGCTACGGAATCGATGACGACCACGTCGAGCGAGCCGCTGCTCGTGAGAATCTCCGCGATCTCCAGGGCTTGCTCGCCCGTATCGGGCTGGGAGACGATGAGGTTGTCCGTCTGCACCCCGAGCGCCTTGGCGTAGAGCGGGTCCAGCGCGTGTTCCGCATCCACGAAGGCGGCCATTCCGCCGCCCCGCTGCACCTGCGCGATAATTTGCAGCGCGATGGTCGTCTTGCCCGAGGACTCGGGCCCGAATATCTCCACGATGCGTCCGCGCGGCACGCCTCCGCAGCCCAGGGCGGCGTCGAGCGATACCGAACCCGTTGAGATGGCCGGAATCGCCTCCACGCCCGGCCCTTCGCCCAGGCGCATGATGGAGCCTTTGCCGAACTGACGGTTGATCTGGTTGAAAGCCATGTCCAGCGCCTTCTCGCGGCGCTCACGCCCTTGCGGGTTCTCGGATTTCTCGGAAGGTGACCCGTTTTTGAGGTTCATCGGAAAACTCCCTTGGATGGAGGAATGCGCACCGGTTCGGGCGATGGCGGACATAGGTTGAATGTAGGGGATCGACCCATTTTCTGCAATACGGCAAACGCCGCTGCTTCCGAAAGGGTTCGCGGGGAATGAGCCCCATCCCATAGTCTATCCACGGTTCCCAAAGACGGCGGCAGTTGATTTTCGCTAAACATACGTGAAAATACCTTCAAGATCAAGTATAAAAAGCGAAAATATATTCAAGAAAGCTCATTTTTCAGGAAAAAAGGGCGAAACAGGCAAATCCATGAGCAAAAGACGTTCGCGCAGCAGACTTTATACATCGCCGGGGTCACCCTTCCACTCCACAAAGCGGAAGACTTCACACAGGCTAGCGAATTTTCAGCGCCCGAATCTCCGCGTCGTACCGGACGCTGCGAAATCGACGATCCTGGCGTGGCCTAGGCAAGCGTCACCTTTTCAAGCACGGTGTGTATGGCCCCCGAGGGATTGAGCTCGCTTCTGAACAAAACCGCCTCGCGCGCGCGGCAGACGAGAGGGGGCGTCAGCCATCGCTGCTCGGCGATTTCAAGCTCTCCCTCGAGTCCTGCGGGTGGGCGGTCGCGGGAGCGGCGGCGTGCGATCGTTAAATGCGGGCGGAAAGGTCCCTCCATGGCGGGAAACCCCGCTTCAGCCAGATGACGAGAAAGACTCGCCTCGAGTTCCTCTAAAGGTTCCGGCGTTTCCGAGGGACCCGCCCAGAGCACATTGGGGCGCTTGAGATGCGGAAAGACACCGAAGCGATCTATCGAAATATCGAAAACAGGCGCGCCCTCGCCCGCGCGGCGCAGCGCCTCTGCGGCGGCTTTGGCCTTCTCCTCTTCGATATCACCCAGAAATCGCAGGGTGATGTGAATATTCCCGGGCCTCGCCCAGCGGAAATCATCAAGAGCCGGCATGGTGGCAAGCGATACTTGAAGCGATTCCAGCATTTTGTGCTCATCCGGGCTGAATGGAATCGCCAAAAACGCGCGCATGGAAAATCTCCTTTGCAGGGCTAGGCGCTTTCATTCACCAGTTAGTCAACTCAACCCTTCCAGTGCATCACGCGCCATATCGAGCGCAGCCTGCGCCGCTTGCGCCTTCACCTCCAGACGGGAGCCTTCGAACAGGTGATGCCGACAGATAGCGCTCGAAGGCGTGGCGATGGCCATGTACACCGTGCCCACCGGCTTCTCGACGCTTCCACCCGTGGGACCGGCAATGCCCGTGACGGACAACCCAATCTCGCTCCCCGTCGCTGCGCGTACGCCTTCCGCCATCGCGCGCGCGCAGGCTTCGCTCACTGCGCCCGGTCCGCCCTCGGTCGCCACGATATCTCTCGATACGCCCAGAAGCGCCATTTTCGCCTCGTTGCTGTAGGTGATGAAACCCTGATCGAAATAAGCGGAACTGCCGGAAACGTCCGTGATGCGGCTGGCTATGAGGCCGCCCGTGCAACTCTCCGCCGTAGCGATGCGCCAGCCCTTCTCACCCAGATACGCCCCGAGCCATTCCTCCACGGATCCCGCCATTCCTTTTTACTCCTCCGAAATCAGACGACTCCCCATTGCAACAGAACGAACAAGATTGCCCAGCCGATTATCCCCGCGGCGACGTCGTCCGCCACGACGCCCACGCCGCCCGGGAGCCTTTCCAGACGCCGAACCGGCGGCAGCTTGATAATGTCAAAAATACGAAAAAGGAAAAAGCCCGCTACCAGAGCGCTTGGACTCGGCTCGACCCCGATGAAGCAGATGAACTGGCCCACCCATTCATCCACGACGATTTCCGGTGGGTCTTGCCGATTCGTACTCGCTTCATATTTGCCGGAGCCCCATATGGCGATGGGTATCAGGAAAATCAAAACCCAGAGGGGAACATAGGCGTTGATCTGATAGAGCAGAAAATACGCCAGAACGGCGACGAGAGAAGCGACCGTACCGGGGGCCAGAGGAACCAGCCCAAGGCCGCCCAACGTAGCGACAAGCCGGGGCAAGGCCTCGCACTCGTCTCGGTAGCTCATTGATTTTACTGGCTTGCGGCGGTTCCGTTCAGCCGGGAGGAGGCGTACTCTCTCGCCCAGCGGTCGGCCTCCAGGATCGTCCTCAAATCATCCGCCCCCATTTTCTCGTGCGCAGCCAGTGTAGCCCCCACCACATCGGGAATATCCATGAATTGCGACGCGCCCGACAAAAACGAGGCGACGGCTACCTCGTTCGCCGCGTTGAGAACGGCGGGCGCCGTCCCTCCTTCGCGAAGCGCATCTTTCGCATGAACGAGGCAGGGAAACCGCTCCGTATCCGGCGCTTCGAACGTCAAGGAGCCGACTTGAGCCAAATCGAGTTTCGGCGCTTCAATAGATAACCTCTCCGGCGAGAAAATGGCTTGCGCGATGGGAATCCGCATGTCAGGCATGCTCATTTGCGCTACGAAACTGCCGTCGACGAACTCCACCATGGCGTGGACGATGCTCTGCGGATGAACCAGCACATCCACTTGATCGGGCTCTAACCCGAACAGCCACCTCGCCTCGATGATTTCAAGGCCCTTGTTCATCATGGATGCGGAATCAATCGTAATCTTGGGCCCCATCTTCCAGTTCGGGTGGTTCAACGCCTCTTCCAAGGAGACGTTTTTCATCGCCTCGATTGAATGGTTCCGAAACGGGCCTCCCGACGCTGTCAGCACGATCCGCTCCACCTGAGATTGCGGCCTGTCCGCCAGTGCTTGCGCCACGCCCGCATGCTCGCTGTCGACCGGGAGCAACTCGACTTCACGAGCCGAAACGCGCGACGTAACCAGCGCCCCGGCCATGACAAGCACTTCTTTGTTTGCAAGCGCGATCGAGGCACCCACATCGATGGCAGCCAGCGTCGGCGGGAGTCCCGCCGCGCCCACCAACGCGGAGACCACCAGGCTCGCACCCGCACCCGCTGCTACCTCCCGCAAACCCTCCTCACCCGAAAGCACTTTGGTCTCGGGAGGGAGCGCATCTTGAATATGCGTCGCGTCTGCCTCTTCGGCGACGGATACAATCTCGGGGCGAAACTGCTTCGCCTGCTCCACGAGCCGCTTCCAATTTTTTCCGGCGGCAAGCGCCACCACATCGATTTTTTCGGGAAATTGCGCCACGACATCGAGGGCATTTACCCCGATGCTGCCTGTTGAGCCCAATATGGCTATTTTTCGCGGCTCCATTTTCCGGCTCACTCCCGATTCACGGTGACTTAGAACCGTACCCAGTACAAGTAACAGTAAAACGCAGGACCCGCCACGAGCAAACCATCAATTCTATCGAGCAGACCCCCGTGGCCCGGGATGATGTCGGACGCGTCTTTCTCCCCGGCCGCGCGCTTTAAGATCGATTCGCCCAAATCCCCGATCAGCGCGAATAGCCCGATACATACCGAAACAGGAATCGCGAGCCACGGGTCAACCCCGGGAACATCCATATAGAACGTCGTGAGAACGCCCACGAAGATACCAGCGATGATTCCTCCGATTGCCCCTTCCACCGTTTTTCCGGGGCTGACTTTAGGCGCCAATTTTCTTTCTCCCAGCGTCTTGCCGGTGAACATCGCCGCGATATCGTTCGCCCAGACAACGACGAACAAAAAGAAGATGGCCTCCACTCCATCCGGGAAAGCTCTGATAAGCACAATCAAGCCACCGGCGCCGCCCACCCAGGTCACGCCGAGAAGCGATACGCTCGTCAAGGAAAGGCTCTCCCGGAAAGTTTCTCTCGAAAACGCCTTGAGAAAGACACGAAGCACAATGATAGCCATGACCAATGCCGGCAAAACGCCGCCCACCCAAAGGGCGAGCACGAATGCACAGGCATCCAGGGCTCCTTCCCATGCTCTCACGCGCCAGCCACAAAGGTTGATCAGGGTTTGAAATTCCCACCCCGCGCGATAAACGAGCAGAAGCACCACACAGAGAAATACGACGGAGGAGGTGAAAAACAAGACGACGAGAATGGGCGCCGCAAGCACCAGGGCGCTGAGGAGGCGGGTCAAAATCTAGTTTCTCCGAGTCGTGAACTGCTCCTCGGTGAGACCGAATTTCCGCACCCGGGACTGATAAGCGAGAATGGCGTCTTCAAGTTCGCGTTCTCCGAATTCCGGCCATTTGATATCGGTGAAATACAGTTCCGCATACGCCGCTTGCCAGAGTAGATAGTTCGAGAGCCTCAGTTCGCCGCTGGTTCGAATCAGGAGATCGAGTTTGGGTAAATCCGCCGTATATAGATGACGCTCGATGTCACTTTCATCGATTTCCTCGGGCTGAAGAATGCCCTTTTGAACTTCCCTGGATATGGCCCTCGCCGCGTCGGTGATTTCGCGCCGCGCTCCGTAACTCAGCGCCAGGGTCAAGACCATTCCGCCCTGATCTGCCGTTTGCTCTTTCACGCGCTGAACGATTTCACGCGCAAATAAGGGCAAATCCTCTTCGTGCCCGATCGTATTGAAACGGATGCCCTCTCTGAGCATCCTCTGAAGTTCGCGCTCAAGGTAATCCGCCAGAATGTCCATGAGCGCGTCCACTTCGTCTTTGGGCCTGTTCCAGTTTTCCAGGGAAAAGCTGTACAGGGTAAGGGCCTTGATGCCGATGCGGCGCGCATGCGCCACCACCTTGTCGACCGACTTCACACCCTCCCTGTGGCCGGCGACCCGGGGGAGAAACCGTTTCTGGGCCCAGCGGCCGTTGCCATCCATGATAATGCCGATATGGCGGGGGAGCCGTTCAAGATCGATGCGTAGGTCGATGCGAGATTCCATACGCGCTCCGGTGAAAAACTAGACCTCCAGAATCTCTTTCTCTTTGGCTGAAAGCAAGTCATCCAAATCGGAGACAAACTGATCCGTCAGCTTCTGGACATCTCCCTGTCCTTTCCTGAGGTCATCTTCGGTAATCTCTTTGCTCTTCTCAAGGCTTTTCATGTCATCGTTGCCATCGCGCCGGATGTTGCGAAGCGCGACCTTGTGCTCCTCGGTCATTTTCTTGAGCAGTTTGACCATCTCCTTGCGGCGTTCCTCGGTGAGCGCCGGCACCGGCACGCGGATGATCTTGCCGTCGTTCGATGGGTTCAGGCCCAATTCCGCCGATTGAATCGCCTTTTCGATGTCGCCCAACGAGTTGATGTCGAAAGGCTGAACGATGATGAGTTGGGGTTCGGGTACGTTCAGCGTGGCGAGCTGATTCAGCGGCGTAGAGGTTCCATAGTAGTCGACCAGCACGCCGCTGACGAGATTCGTGGAAGCGCGCCCGGTCCGCACGCGGGCGATTTCGGACTTGTATGATTCCACCGTGGCCTGCATTCTCTTCCTTAACGCGGCAAGAACCTCATCCATCGGCCAACTCTCCCTATTGGAAGTCCAAAATCATCATTCTACACCTTTCGCGAAAACTTCTCGCGCGCGCGTAACAAGAACAGGCGCGGCCCGCACCGCATCAGGCCTCGGCCGCCTTCACCAAAGTCCCCACCTGCTCACCCTCCACCACGCGGCGGATGTTGCCGGGCTTGAGCAGGTTAAAGACAATAATGGGCAAATTATTGTCCATGCACAAGCTCACGGCGGTGGTGTCCATGACGGCGAGTTGACGGTTGAGCACCTCGATATACGTCAACTGGTTGATGAATTCGGCCGTATTATCCTGATTGGGGTCGGCGGAGAAAACGCCATCCACGTTCGTGGCTTTGAGTATGCACTCGGCGCCCACCTCGATGGCCCTGAGGCTTGCGGTGGTATCCGTCGTGAAGTAGGGATTCCCGGTGCCGCCCGCAAAGATGACGACCCGGCCTTTTTCCATGTGGCGTATCGCGCGCCTTCTGATGTAAGGCTCGCACAATTCCGCCATGTGAATGGCGCTCTGGACGCGCGTCGCGAGGTCCGCCTTTTCGAGGGCGTGCTGAAGGGCCAAAGCGTTGATGACCGTGCCGAGCATGCCCATGTAGTCGGCGTTGGTGCGCTCCATGCCCGCCTCGGCGGCGGCGGCGCCCCGGAAAATGTTCCCGCCACCCACGACGATGGTGACTTCGACTCCCATCTGGTGGATTTCTTTGATTTCCTGCGCTATGTCGTCAACGACGTTGTGGTCGATCCCGTATTTGAGTTCTCCTCCCAGGGCTTCGCCTGAAAGTTTGAGCAGGATCCTCTTGAATCGCAGGTCGCCGTGCATGGACATCCCCAGAAATTTCAAGCCAATGACAACGGGCGGTGCGAATGATGCGTCGGAAGAGCTTACCCTTCATCCGACGCGGCGAGTTCGCCGAGTTGGAAGCGAGTCCAGGAAGAAACCCGGATTTCCTCGCCCAACTCCGCGCTTCTGTCTTTGAGATACACCTGAACCGTCTTGTCGGTGTCCTTGACGAACGGCTGATCGAGCAGGCAAATCTCTTTCTTGTATTTGTTGATGCGTCCTTCGACGATTTTCTCCAAAATGTTCTCGGGCTTGCCGGAATCCTTCTGCTGGGCGAGAAGAATCTCGCGCTCACTCTGAAGGACCACCTCCGGCACCTGATCCTCGGAGAGGAACTGTGGGCTGCTCGCCGCGATGTGCATCGCCAGGTCGCGCGCGGTTTCGCCCAATG
>WTGD01000016.1:3868-8657 GCA_011523725.1 Nitrospinota bacterium | reverse complement strand
ATTGTCCACCGCCTTCATCAGGCCGATGTTGCCCTCCTGAATCAGGTCCAGGCACTGGACCCCCCGGTTCGTGTATTTCTGGTCCATGCTCACGACGAGGCGCAGGTTCGCCTCGGCGAGCTCTTTTTTCTACCGGCGGTCCTTCCGGCTGCTGCGGCGGATCATTTTGAGGGAATTCTCGAGATCTTCGCGCGAGGCGCCCGCTGCTTTTTCCGTCGAGCGGATTTTGCGGCGCACGTTTTTGATGCGGCGATCATATTCCGCGAGAATGCTGACGGGAATGCGCTTCTCCCCGACCGTGCGAATCGCGGGGCCGCCGTTCTTGCCCTTGGCCTTCGTGATCTCGCGAATCACGGCGCGCAGTTCGGATTCCTCCATCTCCACCTGCCGGAGATATCCCTCGATCTCTTCCTGATGCTTGCGCATCGTCTCCACGTAGGACTTCACCCGCTCGGCGATGCTGTCGACGCGCTCGGGCCGCAGGTTCATCTCACGGATGCAGGCCGCCACCCTGTCGCGCGCCCTTTGCAAATTAGCGGGCTTGTCTTTCTCCGCTTTTCTCTTCTCCAGAGTGCGGAGTTGGGTTTTCAGCTTGGTCACGAGCTTGAGGATGCGCCGCTTGTCCTCTTCATAGGTGGGCTTTTCCCTCTCCTCATCGTCCGAGGCCGCCTCGTTGGTGACGACGACAAGTTCGGTCACGCCGAGTTCGCCTTTCTTGAGCTGATCGGCCAGGTCCAGGACGGCGTCGATTGCTACCTGCGTGCTCACCGTCGCCTGGCAGACTTCGAGTTGGCCTTCCTCTATCCGTTTGGCAATCGTGATTTCACCGTCCCGGCTCAGCAGGGGAATCTGCCCCATCTCGCGCAGGTACATGCGCATGGGGTCATCGGTTTTCCCGTAAGTGGAATCATCGAACGAACTGATCGTCTCCGAACCCTCTTTCTCCTGGCTCGCCGAATCGCTCTTCTTCTTGGCGGCGCGTTTTTCCGCCGAATCGCTGTCGAGAATCTCGATGTCCATGTCGCTGAAGAGCACCATGATGTCATCGATGACTTCGGGCGAAGTCACGTCGGGCGGCAAAACGTCGTTCACCTCTTCATAGGTGAGGAAACCCTTCTCCTTACCGAGGTCGATGAGGTTCTTGACGTCGTCCATCTTCTTTTCTTTTTTCGTCTGCGTCGCTTGCGCCAATGTCGCTCTCCTCTTCTTTATCCGGCCAGGCAGTGAAGCCACTGCGGGGCCATAAAAAATAAAATCCGCTTAAAACGCCTCAACGCGGAGAGGCCGTTCGCTGCCTCTCGCGCAAAAGCGCGTTTTTTCGCTCCAGGAGTTTCCATATTTCAGGGGAGTCATCCCCCTCCTCCTTGCGCGTCTGCTCGATGCGCTTCATCAAATCCTCTTCCATCTTTCGCCGGCGGCGCTCCTTGAGCCTCTCGATGCAATCGAACAACTCCGCCTCCACATCTTCGGGTTCCACCTCCACGACGGCCAACTCCACCACAAGGGCGCGCGCGGCGGGACTCTCCAGCCTGTCCGCGATGGAAGCCGCCGTGAGCGATGCCGCATCCCCGGATTTCATGAGGGAGAGGACCTCGTTCACCGCCGGGTCGGTCATGAGTCCATCCGGCGCCTCGGACGCCAATTCCGGCCTCATGAGCAAAAGCTGCAGGGCGTCCATCTCTACTTTTGGACGCCCGAGGTTCTCGCCCAGCAAATCGACCTTTTTTTCCTCCCTGCGGGGCGAACTTTCCCGTGCGTTTTCCGCCAGCAACCTCCTCACCATGGCCGTCAGCGTGGGATAGGGGATCCCGAGTTGATCCTCCAACAAGGCCAAATATTGGTCCTGAACGCTGCGGTGGCAAGTCCCGAGGATGGGCAGGAGCCTCTGGACGGCCTCGATTTTCTCCGCCTGGCTCGCGCCCGGAGCGATTCCGGCCATCGCGGTCTGGACGGTGTTCTCCAGAATGCCCTCGGCAGAGGAGAGCAGCCGGGCGAAGTCCTCCGCCCCGTTTTCAACCAGAAGCGCGTCCACATCGCGCCCCTCGGGCAGGTTCACCACCTTGAGGCGCACGGCGCCCGCCCCGTCGCGATCGATGAAATCCTTGCGCAGAACGTCGCTCGCGACGAGCAGATCGGGCGCACCCGCGAGACCGAGCATCCGCCCCGCCACCGAACCCGCGCGCTCCGAGGCCGCGAGGCCCGCGGCATCGGGATCAAAGACGAACACGAGTTCCTCGGCGTGCGCCCTGAGACTCCGGATGTGCTCTGCCGTCAGCGCGGTGCCGAGCGGCGCCACGGCCTCCCGGAACCCGTGCTCCCAAAGCGATATGACGTCGAAATAGCCCTCCGTCACCAGGGCGCGCTTTTTCTCGCGAATCGACTCCCTGCCCTCATGAAAGCCATACAGCGTCCTGCCCTTCTTGAAGAGCGCCGTATCCGGCGAATTCACGTATTTCGCCGTGGCGTGGCGCGAGTCGCTGTCGGGCAGCGAACGCCCGCCGAAGCCCACTATCTCGCCCTCGTGGTTACGGATGGGGAACATGATGCGGTCTCTGAAGCGGTCGTAATGCCCGCTCCCGTCCTCGCGCCGTACCGCGAGGCCCGCCTCCGCGAGGTCATCGGGAGACACCCCTCTCTTGCCCGCGGCCTTGATGAGGGCGTCCCAGCGAGGCGGCGCGAACCCGATCCGGAACCTCGTGATCGCCTCGGCCGTGACGCCGCGCTCCTCCAGATACTTACGGCCCCGCTCGCCCGGGCTGCTCTCGAGCGCCGCCTTGTAGAAATCGGCCGCCAGGCGATTCGCGGCCAGCATCTTCCCGCGCGCGTCGGGCTTCCGGGGACTTCCCTCCGAGGCGTCCTCGTAGCGGGAGAGGTCGATCCCCTGGCGTTTCGCCAGGCGCGAGAGCGCCTCGGGGAACGTCATGCCCTCGTGCTGCATCAGGAACTGGAATACGTTGCCCCCCGCCCCGCACCCGAAGCATTTGTAGATGCCCATGCGCGGGTTCACGTTGAACGAAGGCGTCTTCTCGTCATGGAACGGACAGAGCCCCTTGTAATTCGTCCCCGCTTTCTTGAGGCGCACGAACTCGCCGACGACGTCCTCTATCGGAGCGCCGTCCCTTATCTGATCGACCACCTCTTCAGGCACCCTTGCCATTCCGACATCCTCATTCCGAAAAACGGAGCGTCAGCGCAGGGCCAACTCCACGTTCGTGACGCCCCAGCCGCCCTCTTCGGGCCGCGCGGGGCCGAACTTCGACACCAGGGCGTGTTCCCTGAGCCGCTCCGCGACGACCTTGGAGAGCACCCCCTCCCCCTTGCCGTGAACGATGCGGACCGACGCGATTCCCACGAGTGCTGCGTCGTCGAGATACTTGTCCACCATCTCGACGGCGCGCTCGGCGCGGACGCCGCGCAGCTGAAGCTCGGGCGAGAAATCATCCCCCCTGGAATCGACGTCGTGCGTCACCGTGCTCCTGCGCGCGGGCGCACCCGGAACATCGTCCAGAACTTCCACCACGCCGGAGGAGATGCGCAGGGATTTTCCGTTCACCGTCACGGTCAGCTCGCCTTCTCCGTGCAGGGCGGACACCTCGCCCGTGCAGTTCATGAGCGGGATGCGCACCCGGTCTCCGATGCGGAGCGAAACCGGCGCGCCGGTCGCCGCCTCCTCCGTCCCCGCGGGCAGCGCTTCTTCGATCCTGGCGCTCATCTCGCGGATGCGATCGCGCGCGATGCGCTTGGCTTCCTCCATTTCGAGCGCCCCGCGCATCTCGTTCAAAAGGCCGTCGGCCTCGCGCCGCAAGTCCTTGAGGAACCGGGCCGCCTCGTCGCTTCTCTCGCGCGCCTCTTCATTCACCCGGCGCTCGATTTCCGTCTCGCGCGCATCGAGCCGCGCCCGCCGGGCCGAGAGGTCGGCGTCTTTTTCTTCCATCTCGCGCTGCCGGTCGGAGAGGTCCGCCATCAGGCGATCCACCTGAACGGGGCCTTTCGTGAGGAGCGTTTCCGCGCGCGCGAGCACGTTTGCGGGCAAGCCCATCTTCTGCGCCACCGACATGGCGTTGCTCGGCCCCGCGGCGCCCATGCGGATCCGGTAGGTGGGCGAGAGGTCATCGGCGTCGAACTCCACCGAGGCGTTCTCGGCGTGCGCGGCCCCATAGGCGTAGTGCTTGAGGGCGTCGTGGTGCGTCGTCACGATACAGAGCGCGCCGCTGGCCGCCAGGTGCTCCAGCACGGAGACGCCGATGGCCGAACCCTCCGCCGGGTCGGTGCCCGAACCCAACTCGTCGAGGAGCACGAGCACGCCCTCTCCCGCCTCGCGCACCGCGCCCGAGACGCGCGCCATGTGGCCCGAGAAGGTGCTCAGGTTCTGCTGAATGTCCTGCTCATCGCCGATGTCGGCGACGAGCGTCCTGACGACGGGCAGCGCGCTCCCGGACGCGGCCGGTATGGGCAGGCCGCACTGGTGGAGCGCCACGCAAAGGCCCACGGTCTTCAAGGCCACCGTCTTGCCGCCCGTGTTGGGTCCGGTGATGAGGAGCTGGCGCACGCCGTCTCTCCCGACTTCCAGGTCGATGGGCACCACCTGCTCCTTCGGCACCGCGCCGGCGCCCGCCGTGAGGAGGGGATGGCGCGCGGCCCGGAGCCTTATGCCGCCGTCCGCGCTCGCCTGCGCGCGCGCGCCGCGCCAATCGACCCCCAGGCGCGCCTTTGCCCAGATGAGGTCGAACGCGGCCAGACACTCCACCAGATAGGCGATGGACTCGCGCGCCGCCATCACCTCCGCCGT
>WTGD01000016.1:0-3768 GCA_011523725.1 Nitrospinota bacterium | reverse complement strand
ACCAGATAGGCGATGGACTCGCGCGCCGCCATCACCTCCGCCGTCAGTTCGCGCAGGATTCGCTCCACCTCCGCGCGCTCGGCCTCGCGTTCTTCGGCGATGGCGTTGTTCACGGGCACCGCCGAAAGCGGCTCGACGAACAAGGTCTCCCCGCTCGCGGAGCGATCCTGGATCACGCCCTCGAAGGAGCGCTTATAGGTCGTTTTGGCGGGAATCAGGTACCGCCCGCGCCGCTGGACGATCAGGTTTTCCTGAACCGCATTCGGGTGCGCGCTCATTATCCTGTCGAGAAGACGCCGTATCTCGTTCCTGAGCGCGCGCTGCCTGACCCTCGATTCCTGGAGGTCGGCGCTCGCGTCGTCGCGCACCTCGCCGCGCTCATCGAGAATGCGCTTGATACGCGCCGCCAGGGGGTACTGCATGTCCGCGCCGTGAATCCGCATCCTGAGCCTGGGCAGCCGCTCGGCGCGCTCCTCCACGAAGCGGCGGGCGCCTGAGGCGAGGTCCAGCAACGAGAGTATCGAGAGGAATTTCTCGCCTTCGAGGTTCCCGCCCCGGCGTCTGATGTCTTCGAGCCATGCTTCGGGGTCATCGAACGCGGCCAGCGGCATGTATTCCCCGGCGCCCAGGAGCGCCACCGCCTCATCCGTCTCATCGAGCAGGGTATCGACCTCGAAAGACGACGTGGCCGGGAGGAGAGCCGCGGCTGCGGCTGCGCCGGACGCGGAGGCGCAGCGATCCGCAAGCAACCTCAGAACACTCGCGAATTCAATGCCTTGCAGTGTGCGATCATCCATCTATCATCATCCACGGATAACAGATTCAACGATGAGTCATGCGCTTCGTCCGGTTTCGTGACAAAACGGCGCGTCCAGGAAATCTCGATTGAAAATCAGGCGGTTCTTCTCCGGCATGACTCTGCGGAACCCGTGAGAAAATGCCGATGGGGCGAAGTGTACTCCGAGTCCTTATAGTCGGTCGTTCTTCAAGACGGGCCGAAGAACGAAATGTCTATGAATAAAATGAGGGGATGACCCCTGCCATCCCGCATCTTTTTGAAATTCAACAGCTTATAAACTTCAAAAGCACAAATTGCGCAATAATCCCATTATCGAGAGTCAATATAGGAGTCGAAGCCGGATCTGTCAAGAAAAATGAAAATAATTAAACCTTCCGCTGTGGACGTCGCATGCGGGACTATTGAAAACCCCGGCCCGCTTGGTCGAACCCTCATTTATCAATCGGATTCGACCTCCCGCATTGGTCGGAATCGACCACCATCGTCATTCCGGCGAAACCTCCCGTCTTGGTCTGGTCTGACACCGGAATGACGGTGCTGTATGGCTGTAGGGACAGGTCGCGACCTGTCCCTACTACTACGAACCCCCCAACCCCCCTTGTCAGGGGGGCTTTTTTTCTTACCGCCTCATCGGGGAGGCGTTCTTTTTTACCCCCCTGTCAAGGGGGGTAGGGGGGGTTGGTTTTACCCTCTCAGGGGCTTTTTCGACAAACCCGTTTTGCCGGGAGCGCCCTACCTCTCGGATTCGGGCCTGCCGCCGTGCCCGAACCCGAGCGCGAGTTCCGCAAAAACGCGCCCCGGCGGCACGCCGCGCGCGGCCATGCCCACCAGGGTGTGGAACCACAGGTCGGCCACCTCGTTCGTTATCGCGTCCGGGTCGTCTTCGCGCATCGCCATGACGACCTCGGCGGCTTCCTCGTCTATTTTCTCCAGCACCCGCTCCTCGCCTTTCGCGAACAGGCGCGCCACGTAGCTCGAATCCGTATCGCCCGCCTCTTTCCTCTCCAGGATCAGGCGATACACCGATTCGAGCAGGTTCTGATCGAAATCGAGCGCCGCCTCGCCCTCCTCTTCTCCTCCGGAGAAGGGGACTTCGTTGAAGAAACACGACATCCGGTTCGTGTGGCAGGCCGGCCCATCGGGTTTGACGATGAACACCAGCGCATCGGAGTCGCAATCGAGCCGCGCCGATACCAGATGCAGATAGTTTCCCGAGGTCTCGCCCTTGTGCCAGAGCTCCCCGCGGGAGCGCGACCAGAAGTGGACGGTTCCCTTCTCGAGCGTCAGGCGCAGCGACTCCTCGTTCACCCACGCGAGGGTCAGGACCTGCCCCGTCGCCGCGTCCTGGCAGATGGCGGGGGCCAGACCCTGCTCGTTCCATTTGACCTCGGGGATTTCCGCCTCGCTCACAGCCTCACCTCCACGCCGCGCTCGCGCAGATATACTTTCACCTCCTCGACCGAGTAATCGCCGAAGTGGAAGATCGAGGCGGCCAGAACGGCGTCGGCGCAGCCCTCCTCCAGGCCATCGTAGAGATGCGCGAGGTTCCCCACGCCGCCCGAAGCGATGACGGGCACGCTCACCCGCTCGGCAATCGTGCGCGTGAGGGCCAGGTCATACCCGTCCTTGGTGCCGTCCCTGTCCATGCTGGTGAGGAGAATCTCGCCCGCGCCCAGCGCGCATGCCTCCTCCGCCCAGGCCACGGCGTCCTGGCCGGTGGGGCGTGAACCCCCGTGCGTGAACGCCTCCCAATGGAGCGCGTCTCCATCGTCCGAGACGCGCTTGGCGTCGATGGCGCACACGATGGTGGAGCTTCCGTAGCGCTCCGCCGAGCGCTTGAGGACGCCCGGGTCCCGGAGCGCCGCGCTGTTGATGCTCACCTTGTCCGCGCCCGCCCTCAGCAAATCGCGCACGTCCTCCTCCTCGCGCACGCCGCCGCCCACCGTGAGGGGAACGAACACGCGCTCCGCCGTGCGTCGCACCATGTCGAGCAGCGTGCCGCGTTTCTCCTTCGAAGCCGTGATGTCGAGAAAGCAGATTTCATCCGCCCCCATCTCGTCATAATGCGCGGCGCACTCCACGGGGTCGCCCGCGTCGCGCAGGCCCTCGAAATTCACGCCCTTCACCACGCGGCCCTCTTTCACGTCGAGACAGGGAATGATTCGCTTGGCTAGCAAGAGAGCATCTCCATCGCCTTCGGGAAATCCATGGTCCCCTCATACAGCGCGCGCCCGACGACGGCGCCGATGACGCCCTTCTCCTCCAGGGAAATGAGCTTTTCCACGTCTTCGAGCCTGCTCACCCCGCCCGCGGCGATGACGGGCAGACCGCAGGCCTCCGCAAGCGCGGCGGTGGGGGCGGGGTCGAAGCCCTCCAGCGTGCCGTCGCGGCGGATATCGGTGAAGATGATTCCCGCCAGGGGCAGATGCGCGAAGCGGTTCGCCAAGGATGCGGGCGAGGCCGAGTCCCCCTCCTCCCAGCCCGAGACCCTGACTTCTCCGTCTTTGGCGTCGATGCCCAACAGAATTTTTCCGGGATTCGCGCGGGCGGCGGACTCGAGAAATTCCGGGTTCCTGAGCGCGCTCGTGCCCAGGATGACGAAGCTCGCCCCCGCCTCCAGGACGGCCGCGAGCGATTCTTCCGTGCGAACACCGCCGCCGAATTCCACGGGTACGTCCACCGCCCCGGCCACCTGCGCGAGGACGTCGATGTGGGCGGGCGCGCCGTCAAAGGCGCCGTCGAGATCGATGAGGTGAAGACGCTGCGCTCCCTGCTCCACCCAGCGCAAAGCCCATGCCACCGGGTCGTCGCCGTAGACGATCTCGCGCCCCTTCTGGCCCTGGATGAGCCGGACGCACTTGCCGCCCTTGAGATCGACCGCCGGTATGAGAAGCAAAACGCCACCCCCGAGATGAAGTCCGCGTTCGTGTTGCGCCTCTCATTAAACCCAAACGGGTTTTATTGCAAAC
>WTGD01000346.1 GCA_011523725.1 Nitrospinota bacterium | reverse complement strand
AAGCGGAACGGAGCAATCCGTCAATCACTCTCCAATGCGCGAATTTGTGGAGCAAGCAAGTAAATCCAGGCAGGCCTCAACGGCTCTTGTCAAGAATTCCGAGTATTTCCCGGAGTTCCTTCCGAATCCAAGTCAGATCGACGTTTTCGTTGCCCCCGCTTTCAAACGGCAACGCAGGAGTAACGCCCGGATCGGCTTCGGCAGGCTTTTTCGCCTTGTTCGCTTCGGCTCTAGCTGCTCTTTGTTTTTGAAGCTGTTTCTTGGCTCCGGCAATGGTAAAGTTCTCTTCGTACAACAATTGCTTAATCGCCAAAACGAGTTCCACGTCTTTCCGGCGATATATTCGTTGCCCGGAGTCCCCTTTCGCCGGGCGGAGCATTCGGAATTCACTCTCCCAATAACGTAATACATGGGGCTTCGTACCCGTCAATTCCGCCACTTCACCGATCTTGAAGAAGAACTTGTCGGGTATATGTTGATTCTGGGCAGTCTGGGCCATGTTCGACTCCCTATTTTCTCGATCTGCGGCGAACTACGATGGCGTCGGAAAATCCGCCTTGCCGGATTTTCTTCCTGAACGCCAAGGCCTCGCGGAGGGTCTCAAATTTTCCGGTTCGTACCCTGTAAAGCTTCCTCGTCCCTCTACGTTGGACCCGGGAGGCGAGTTCACCACGAAACCCGGAATCCTCCGCGCGGTCCAAAAGCAGGGCTGCATCTTCCAGGTTCCTGAAACTTCCCGCCGCCACTCTCCATTGATTGTCGGAACGGTATACCCTGGCCGCGATCTTTTTCTTCCTCACCCTGTTCGCCAGGGCCCGGGCCTCGGTCAGACTCGAAAACGAACCAAGGCGCACCTCCGTGACTTGACCAGTGCGACGCCTCGTGCGGCTTGTGCTTGCCACCCGAAAGGCGGAGAAACCCTTGCTCCTCAGGCGTCTTGAAAAAGATTCCGCACAACGCTCGGTGCTGCAGGAAGCCACCTGAACGCTATAGTAAAAACCCCGAGGCGACTTGCGGGCCGCTGCACCGCTTCGGTCTCTCTGCGCCGGCTTTTTCGGTTTTTTCTCGGCAAGCCGCTTTCGGGGCTCCGCCTTTTGGGGCGACCGCGCCGGCGGCGGCGTCTCGGCTCGGGTGGGAGGCGGCGCGGGTTTTTCCATCCTCGCCACGGCGGCGGGCGGCGCATTCCCGGCCGGGCCCGGGGTTGCGGGAATTCGCTTCGTCATCGGCGCAGCGGGTGGCGCCGGTGTTTCGGTCGGCCTCGATGGCGCGGGCCGTTCGGGCCGCGTGTTTCGATCCGTCGCGCTCATCGCTCTTTGTTGTGCCGACGCGCTTGCGGTCCCGGAAAACCGTTCGGTTGCGCCTTGCCTGTTCGCCACAGGCATTCTTCTTTGCTGCTCCTGCTTCTTGCGGGCTCTTTCAAGCTGCGCCTCTTTTTTCACTTTGGGAAGCCACCAGAATTGATATCCCGCCCAGGCCACTCCGCCCAGCATGACACACACGAACAGGATGACCATCAAGACGTCGACGAAACCGCCTCGGCGCCTCTCATAACTTCCACCGTCGTCGCCGGAATCTCCCTCGGAATCGCCTTCCCTTTCCTCGTCATCGCCTTCGAGAAGATTCACCCCTTTTCTCCCCATGATAGGAACCCTCTACTTCTGTATGCGAATTACTCGCTCTCACGGGCAGTCGCCGCTTCAGATATGATTTTCTCGGAAATTTGTCCCGGCACTTCCTCGTAGTGAGAAAATTCCATCGAGAAATCACCCCGATCTGCGGTCAGCGATCGCAGCGCGGGCGCATAGTTCAACACCTCCGCCATAGGAACTTGGGACTTGATGACCTGTTTGCCGCCGACGCCCGGATCCATGCCAAGCACCCTGCCCCTGCGTGAATTCATGTCGCCGATGATGTCACCCATATATTCTTCCGGCACAACGATTTGCATGTTCATGATGGGTTCGAGAAGGGTTGGCCTGCACTCCTGAACGCCTTTCTTGAAGCCGAGAGAGCCGGCTATCTTGAAGGCCATTTCGGAACTGTCGACGTTATGAAAACTGCCGTCGTAAAGCGTGATTTTCAGATCCGTGACGGGATAGCCCGCCAGTGTTCCGGAATCCATCGCCTCGACAATTCCCTTCTCCACGGCCGGAATGAATGTCTTGGGAATCGCGCCGCCCACAATCTTGTCCACGAACTCGAACCCGCCGCCGCGCTGGAGCGGCTCGATCTCGAGCCAGGTGTCTCCGAACTGCCCGCGCCCGCCGGTTTGTTTCTTGTAGCGGCCCTGCACCTTGGTTCTGCCCTTAATCGTTTCCTTGTAGGGCACGCGCGGGGTCTGCATCTCCACTTCCACGCCGTATTTGCGCTTGATGCGATCGACGATGACCTCGATGTGCAAAACGCCCAGGCCCGAAAGAAGCATCTCTTTCGTTTGGGAGTCCCGGCTGACGGTGAGCGCAGGGTCCTCATCGCGCAAGCGCGCGAGAGCCGTGCTGAGTTTTTCCTCATCACCCTTGCTCTTGGGCGCCACGGCGTAAGAGATGACGGGCGAGGGGAAGTTGATGGGTTCGAACACGACGGCGCCGGCATCGCCGCAAAGCGTATCCCCGGTTCTCGTGGTTTTCAGCTTGGCGAGCGCGGCGATATCTCCCGGCACGAGTTTATCGGAGACGGGAGACTGGCCTTTGCCCTGGATGAAGAGCAAGGAGCCGATTCTCTCTTTCTCCGATTGCGTGGTGTTGAGAACGCCGACGTCGGAAGAAACCTCGCCCGAGACCACCCGGAAATAATTCAACTTGCCCGCGAAAGCATCCACCACCGTCTTGAACACCAAGGCGCGGAAAGGTTCGCTTGAATCCGCTTTAATGCTCACCTCCTCGCCGTTCGCGTCTTTCGCTTTGAATTCATGCGCCGAAGGCGAGGCGCCGAAATCCTCAATCGCCTGGAGGAATAAGTCCGTGCCTACGTTTTTCAATCCACAACCACACAAAACCGGCATGAAGGAACCTTCCTGAATTCCCTGGCGCAATCCCTGGACGATCTCATCCGATGAAAGTTCCTCTCCCTCCAGATACTTTTCGAGGACCTCTTCATTCGCCTCTGCCGCGAACTCGATGAGTTGCCCGCGATATTCTTCATACGCATCGGCCACATCCGCTGGAACGTCACACTCCTCACCCTTTCCGTTTCCCTCCACCTCGTAGGTGAAAGCCTTGCCCGATATCAGATCGACGACCCCGTTGAAACCAGCGCCCGGGTTCATGGGCAGCTGCAATACGACAAGACGTTTATCGATCGTCTTTTCCGCATATTCCATCGCACGGCTCAAATCGGCCTGTTCATGATCCATCTGGTTCAGATATATGAACGTGCACAAGTTTTCTCCCTCGGCCCAGCCCAGAACCTTTTCGGTAATCACTTTCGGTTCTGAATGAGAATTCAGGACGACGACGGCGTTGTCGCATGCGCGAATGGCCGCGACGGTATCCGATATGAAATTCGAATACCCGGGCGTATCGAGAAGATTGATACGATGCCTGTTCCAATAGGCGTAGGCCACCGCTCCCAAAATAGAGGAGTTTCTCTTTACCTCTTCGGGCTCCGAGTCGAGTATCGTGTTGCCCGCATCCACCTTTCCTTGTCTGTCCGTGCTTCCCGCAGTGAAAAGGCAGGCTTCCACGAGAGAAGTTTTTCCGTTTCCTCCCTCTCCCACAAAAGCAACGTTACGGATTTTGTCTGTTTCGTGCGTCGCCATCTACCTCAACTCCTCTGATATCAGCCCTTTGGCAACGTGACGTTTAGAAAGAGCCTCGTGCCCGACTCGGTGATAAGTACGAAAACATATATGTCTGAAATCGTGCCATTCAGGGTTTGCTTTGTCAATCAGATTGAATTACTTGCGGGGCATCATTAAAGCTGGGCATGAACTATGAAGCTGTGCGATTGCGCCAAACTCTCGAAAATCCTTGAAGTTATCGTCTTGCTTTTCCCCTTCGTCTTCGCGAGGTGCTCGCCCCTCTTTGCCGGAAACTTACCCTGAGTGGCGTACCCTCGAAATCAAATCGCTCCCTCAACCTCCTTTCCACATACCTCCCGTATTGCTCCACGGGGATTTGGCTTGCGAGGCTTGCAAAGAGAATGACATGAGGCGGAGAAACGCCGCTTTGCGTGGCATAAAACACTTTGGGACGCCGCCCCCCCGAAACCGTGGGCGGAGGGTGTGCGGCAACGATTTCCGCGATTGCCCGGTTCAGTTGTCCGGTGGGCACACGCCTGAGGTGAGACTCGAAAATCTTGTCGATTACATCGAACACCCGCTCGCACCTCTGCCCCGTGAGAGCGGAGACCGAGAGAACCGGCGCAAAATGGATGTGAACCAGCTTGTCCTTGATTTCACGCACTATCCCATCGAACGTCTTGCTTTCCTTCTCGATAAGATCCCATTTATTCAACAAAATCGCGCAGGCGCGGCCGGATTCTTTGATGTGGCGGGCTATCTGCGCATCCATCGTCTTCGGGCCTTCGGTCGCGTCGATGAGAAGCAAGGCGACCTGGGCGCGCTCGATGCTTCGATAGGCCATGATCATGCTCACCGCCTCCACCTGACGCTTGCCGATCTTCCCTCTTCTCCTGATACCGGCCGTATCCACGAGCCGGTAGGATTTCCCCTCTCTCAAACACAGGGAATCCACCGGATCGCGCGTTGTGCCCGGGACAGGACTCACAAGCGTCCGTTCGCTTCCCAGAATCTGGTTCACGAAAGAGGATTTCCCCACATTCGGGCGGCCGACGACCGCGATACGATGCTCATCCGTATCTTTGGCTTCCTCGCTTCCAAGTTCACGCGAAGCGATGCGAATCGCCTCGTCCATCACCTCGGACACGCCTGAACCATGCTCCGCCGAAACGGGCCAGACGTCCCCAAGGCCCAGTTGGTAAAAATCCCATTCCGTCTCTCGTGCGCGCTTGGCATCTGATTTATTCAGGATGAGCAGCACCGGTTTCTTCGAGACGCGGAGCATTTGCGCGATTTCATGATCCCCGGGAAGGAGGCCCTCGATTCCATCGACAAGAAATAAAACCACTTCGCTTTCCGCGATGGCGGCTGCCGTCTGTTCCTGAATTTTCGGCAAAAAGGGGTCGCCTTCCGATGCGGCAATGCCGCCCGTATCAACGGCGAGAAATTTACTGCCCTCCCATTTCCCCTCGCCGTAGCGCCTGTCCCGGGTCACTCCCGGTTCCGCCTGAACAATGGCGTCCCGTCTGCCGACGAGGCGATTGAAGAACGTGGATTTCCCCACATTCGGGCGCCCTACGATGACGAATACGGGAGAAGGCATGGAGGCGTTTCCAGATGAGAAAATGCGTTTAGCGTGTCCGGGCGTTCATGGCGGCTTTGCCGGAGCCGACGCCCACAAACCGCATGATACCTCTTGCAATTCCTTCCGCAAGCGCCTGACGGTATTTGGGGCTGCGCATCCGCCGCGCTTCCGGTCGATTCGAGATGAAGGCGACCTCGACCAATATACTCGGCATCCGGGCGCCAAGCAGCACATAAAACGGCCCCCGCTTCACGCCCAGATTGCGGACACCACGATAAGAAGACCTCATGCGCGAGAGCATCGCTTGCTGGACCTGCCGGGCCAGTTGCCGGGACTCCGTGACCTTCGACCTCAACCCCAGATCATTCAGGATTTTTTGCAAATCGCTCATGCGCGCAAGGGTCGTCCCGCTCTCCCTGGCCGCCAACCTGAGCGCTCTGGCCGATGATGCTTCGCTCAAAAGATAGGTCTCGATTCCATGGATGCGGCGTGAACGCGCGCTGTTCACATGAATCGACACGAAGATATCAGCGTCATGCTCATTGGCGAAGGACGTCCTGTCGGGAAGAGAAACGTATCTGTCGGTAGTCCGGGTGAGATAGATTCGGTTGCCGGGCAAGACGCGCCTCAGCGCCCGTCTGGTTCTGAGCGAAATGTCCAGGGCGAGGTTTTTTTCCCTCAAGCCGGACAAACCGACCGCGCCCGGGTCCCTGCCCCCATGTCCGGGGTCCAGAACAATTCTGCCCAGACCGCGGCGGAATCTTTGAACCAGATTCATCTCGCGGCGGGACGGCTTTTTCCGCCGTGGAGGTGTTCTGAGCGCGCGGGTTGATTTGCCGGATTCCGGACGCTCCCGGCTTCCCTTTCCGGAAAATTTCGAGACGCTCTTACTCTTGACCCATACGTCAACCACGATGCGTTGCGGATTCGGGAGGGTGAAAATCCGGTATTTGACATCATGCTTTTTCGCGATATCGATCACGAGGCGCAATCTGTCTTTCCCCGGCTTCCCGAACCGGAGGCGGGATACGATGCTGCTTCCTGGAGAAAATTTCGGGATCCGAGCGCTCTGCGCAATGCGCCCGCGAGGGATGTCAATGAAAATCCGCGTGGGTTTCTTCAAGATGCTCGATTTGAAATCATATGTTTCGCGGTTCAATATGAAGACTACCCGCGCACAATCCGGGGTGGTGAATTCCCGAACCCCGAGAATTCTTGCATCTAATCCCCGCGCGCCAAGGGCGCTTCCCCTTTCTTGTGACCAGAAAACAAGAAATAAACCAAGGATGAGAAATGAATTCCCCAGCAGCCGTTTCGTCTTTTTCCTCTTACACGGCGTGGCTAACAGATTTCTGGCCACAGAAGACTCTCCCGTGGCGGGCGGCGTACCGGATGCGGAGAAATTCTACGTGCCCTGCTGCCAACTCTTCAAGTACTTCTCCTGCTCATCGGTCAGCGTATCAATCTCCACGCCCATGCTCTGTAGTTTCAGACGGGCAATGTCGTCGTCCAATTCCTGGGGCACCGGGTACACTCCGTTTCCCAGATTCTCGCCTTCCTGCACGATATACTCCGCAGCCAGAGCCTGATTGGCGAAACTCATGTCCATCACGCTGCTCGGGTGACCTTCGGCGGTGGCGAGGTTCACCAGGCGGCCGCCTCCGATGACGACGATCCTTTTTCCGTCCTTAAGCGTATATTCATCAACCAGCGATCGAATTTCACGTTTCGATGCGGCCACTTCCTCGAGTCCCGCCACATCGATTTCCACGTCGAAATGCCCTGAGTTCGATATGATGGCCCCATCTTTCATCTTCTGGATGTGTTCGAGGCGAATGACGCTCGTATCGCCCGTAACGGTGCAGAAGAAATCGCCAATCTCGGCCGCCTCGGCGATCGGCATGACCCGGTATCCATCCATCAGGGCTTCCAGCGCATTGAGAGGCGTTACTTCGGTGACGATGACGTTCGCCCCCATGCCCCGCGCCCTGCTCGCCAGACCCTTCCCGCACCAGCCGTAGCCGGAAACGACGAAGACCGAGCCCGCCAGCAGCCTGTTCGTGGCGCGAATGATCCCGTCGATTGTGCTCTGACCCGTTCCATAGCGGTTGTCAAAGAAATGCTTGGTGTTCGCATCGTTCACCGCGATGATTGGAAACTCCAGCACGCCGTCCGCCGCCATGGCGCGAAGCCGGATCACCCCGGTCGTCGTCTCTTCGGTGCTTCCGAGGATATCAGGAATCAACTCTCTGCGATCCGTCAGCACCTGGGTCACGAGGTCCGCGCCGTCGTCCATCGTAATATGCGGCTTGCTGTCCAACACGGACGCCATGTGGCTGTAGTAGGTATCCCTGTCTTCCCCTTTGATGGCGTAGACGGGAATCCCCTCGTTCTCCACGAGGCTGGCGGCAAGGTCATCCTGGGTCGAGAGCGGATTCGATGCGCACAGGCACACCTCGGCGCCGCCGGCCGCCAAAGTCTTCACCAGGTATCCGGTCTCCGTCGTCACGTGCAGACAAGCGGCGATGCGCACCCCCTCGAGCGGCTTTTCTCTCTCGAATCGATTCAGAATCATGTTCAGAACGGGCATGCTCCGCGAGGCCCACTCCATCCGCAGTGCGCCCTGCCCCGCCAGGCTCTTATCCTTGATGTCGAAATCCATTTCTTCTCCAAAATTTCCCGCGTCTAAAACCGGTTGTTCGGCCTGACTGAATTTTACGCCCCGACGGCGGTCTTCAGATCGGATGTCTTGTCTGTTTTCTCCCAAGTGAACTCGGGTTCACTCCTGCCGAAATGCCCGTAAGCCGCCGTGTTTTTGAAGATGGGGCGGCGCAAGTCGAGGTGTTCGATAATTTCTCTGGGTTTGAGGCCGAACACTTCGCGGACGGCCCGCGAGAGGAGGTTCGGATCCACGTGGCCCGTCCCGAAATCCTCGACCAGAACGGAGACGGGGTCAGCCACGCCGATGGCGTAGGCGAGTTGCACTTCCGCTTTATCCGCGAGCCCTGCCGCAACGATATTCTTGGCGATGTATCTCCCCATATAGGCGGCTGAACGATCCACCTTCGAGGGGTCTTTGCCGGAAAATGCGCCGCCGCCGTGCCTGCTGTATCCCCCATAAGTGTCCACGATAATTTTTCGACCCGTGAGCCCTGTGTCGCACATGGGCCCCCCGATGACGAAAAGCCCGGTCGGGTTCACAAAAAATTCGGTGTTTTCTGTCGTCATGTCTTCCGGGAGGACAGGGCGGATGACTTCGCGAATGATGTCTTCACGTATCTGTTCGAGGCTGACATCCTCGGAGTGCTGAGCTGAAATGACAACATTGTCGATAGCCACGGGTTTGCCGTCTTCATAG
>WTGD01000295.1 GCA_011523725.1 Nitrospinota bacterium | reverse complement strand
TCTCCAGCCGGGGCTTGATCGCTCCGGAGCGCACTTTTTCATACGTCTCCTTGGTTCTCTTCATGGCCTCGGCCGATACGTTGGACATCGGACCGAGCTCGAAGCCGTTCCCCGAACGCATGGCGACATATCCCCCGCTGGCGCCTTTCTTGATTCCCGCCATGACCTGCCGGTAGGGAGGCCGGAAATCGATGATCAGCGTACCGGCGAAATGCTTGGGTGCCTTGTCCGTCTTGTCGGTGTAGAAGGTGGTGACCAGCACCTTGCGCTTCGCCTTCTTGGCGGCCTCGGCGACCCCGTACACGCCCAGGTTCACCATGTTGATGATGAAGTCGACGCCGTTCGCGATCATGGCGTCGGCGGTCTGGCGCGCCTTGACCGGGTCGTTCTGGTTTCCGGTGAAGGCGTAGGTGAGCTGCGCCTTGGGGTTGGTCGCCTTGAGCGCGTCCGAGATGGTGTTGATGGAAGCCTTGAAGTCCGGCAGCGGGATTCCCGCGATGACGCTCACCTTGTTCGTCTTGGTCGAGAGGCCGGCCAGCACGCCGAAGGGATAGAAGGCCTCGAAATAGTGGCGGTGAATGTTCCAGACGTTCTTGGGAACCTTGAACTTGCCCGAACTCTCCATGACGAAAATGGTGTCGGGAAATTTCGGCGCCAGCTTCTGCACGAGCCGGACGTACTGCCCGCCGTGGAAGCCGATGATGGTGAAGCCCGAGGATATGTACTCGCGCGCCACCCGCTCGGCGTCCGCCGGCGAGATGCGCTCGGAGTAGGAGGTTTCGATCTTGAACCTCTTCTTGATGTCCTGGGCGACTTCATAGCCGCGGAAGTTGTAGTCCGCATCCTCGATGGGTCCGGGCAGGATGACGGCGAACTTGTGGGCCTTCGCGGCGAGCGCCTGGCCGGGTGCGATCAGGGCAAGGGCCGCGAGCGCGGCGGCGGCGAAGAACAATCGGCGTGTCCATTTGGTTTTCATGTCATACCTCCTCGATGAGAAACACAATATCCCGGAGATGACTCAATCCCGGGCTTCACGGTCGTATGGCCTGGTGAGCGCGCGCGGGCTTTCGGCGCCCCGCGCGACCTGGACCAGAACTATCATGGCGAACACGTACGGCAGCATCAGCAAAAACTGCGGCGGTATGATCTTGGCGTATTGCGGCAGGGCGTTCACCTTGAACTGGAAGGCGTCCACGTACGCGAAGAGCAGCGCGCCGACGAACGACCATACCGGCACCCAGCGCCCGAAGATCACCAGCATCAGGGCGAGCCAACCTCTTCCGTTCACAATGTTGTCCGTGAACGAACCCGATATCACGAGCGGCAGGTAGGCGCCCGCCACGCCCAGGAAAAGCCCGCCCACCGCGCACGCGCCGTAGCGCATGCGGGCGACGTCTATGCCCACCGTGTCCGCCGCGCGGGGGTTTTCCCCGCAGGCGCGCAGCCTCAGACCCAGCGGCGTTTTGAAGAGGAAAAAACTCACCGCCGCGACCAGGAAATAGGACATGTAGACGAGTCCGTTTTGCCGGAAGAAAATCTCGCCGATGAAGGGGATGCCGCCCAGAACGGGGATGCTTATCTCTTTCAACGTCGGCACCTGGGGAATCGATTGAACCACCCCTACCGCCAACCGGTAGATGGTGGGCGATATCCCCAGCCCCAGGACAAAAATCCCCAGCCCGATCACGATCTGGTTCGCACGAAGGGTGATGGAGAAATACGCCAGAAGCAGCGTCAGGGCACTACCCGAGAGCGCCGCGACCAGACAGCCGATGATCGCGCTGCCCGAGTAGTACGTGAGCAGAAAGCCCGTCACCGAGCCGAGCGTTACGATGCCCTCGATGCCGACGTTCAGAATCCCGGATCGTTCGATGATGGTCTCGCCCAGGCACGCGATGATGAGGGGCGCCATCATGAGCAGGGTGAGCTGGAACAGGGATATGTCGAACAAGAGGGACAAGAAGCCGCACTCCCCGCCTATGGTGTGAAAATGCGAAAATTCGTCTCCGCGCGCCGCTGCCCGGGAGACTCAAGATTTATCCTTGTCGCTTTGCAGCCAGTATGCCTTACATATTCTCAAATTCAAAATATACGGATTTTGTGTTTCCGGCTTGTAACGCGGATTCCTGCTTTCCAATTATTCGCCTTGGTTCCACAAATCCGCCCCGTTGGGGTTTGTTGAGAAAGTCCCACAGAGGGAGCGCGCTGAATTTCACTCCCCCCTTGAGGGTCGGGCTTTCCGAGGGGAAAGCCCGACCCTCAAGGGGGGAGTGGTTTTTCTCTCTCGTCGATCGGTTACATTCGACAAATCTAGAGTTCAGGACTTTTTCAACAACCCCCGTTGCATCCTGTTCACGATGAAAGCAGATGCGTTGCCCGCCGCTCCGGGTTCCTACATAATGCGCGCATTGCAAACGCTTCCCATACGAACCGACTGCCAAGATGGAGATCGTTTCTTTTATTCATCCAAAAGGAGACCTCCGAGATGGAATTGATCGATCTGAGCATGGAAATATACCGGGACATGCCGATCTACCCGGACCTGCCCGGCCCCTCCCTCACCGTCGATGAAGACTGGGACACCGTGGCCCGCCGGACGGGCTCGATCAACTACGGCGCCCCCATCGTGACGAACCACTGCGTCATCTTCATGAGCGACCATACGGGCACGCACATCGACTCCCCCTGGCACAACAACCCCGACGGCTTCACGACCGAGCGTATCCCGCTCGAATGGTGTCTTTCAGACGGCGTGGTCCTCGATTTCACGGACAAGGAGTCGGGCTACGCCATCACGGCGGCGGACGTGGAAAGCGCGCTCCAGAAAATCGACTACACCCTCAAGCCGCTCGACATCGTGCTCATCCGAACCGACGCGAGCGTGGACTGGCAGACGAACCCCGACTACACGATGAACCAGCCCGGCATGAGCGCCGAGGCGACCCACTACCTCATCGACAACGGCATCCGCGTGATGGGGATCGACGCGAGCGGCTGGGACGTGCCGATATGGAAGATGCACGAGACGCGCAGCTACTGGGAGGCCCACCGGGTCATGCTGGAGAAGGACTATTGCCACATCGAGAACATGATCAACCTGAACCTGATCCCTAAGCCCACCGGGTTCAAGCTCTCGGTGCTGCCCATCAAGTTCCGCGGCATGTCGGGCTCCCCCATTCGCGCGGTGGCGATTATCGACTAGACCCCGGGCAACTGGAGCGAGTGAAATGGCGCTGGCCGTCCGCGTCTTGAGCGGCGCTTACCACGATTCGGTGAAGCTCATGCGCATCAGCGCCGCCGCCTCGGAGAAGGTTCACGTCCGGGGAGCGGCGGCCCTCATGGGCACGCCGATGAATCTCGAGCAACTGGCAGCCAGCGGACTGCTGGCGGAAGAAGCCAAAGGCGCGGGCCCGAACGACCTCGTCCTCGTCGTGGATGCAGACGCTCCAGAGACGGCGCAAGAAGAGCTCACCGTAATGGAAGCGGCTTTGACTGCCCCACGCTCGGGCGGCGGAGCGGGAGCGCTTGCGGATATCTCCGCACCCACGCTCGACGCGGCGCTCGGGGAAGACCCCGCAATCAATCTCGCCCTTTTCTCGATTCCCGGACCAAGCGTGCGCCGTGAGGCGGAGCGCGCACTCAGTAAAGGCCTCCACTGTCTCATCTTCAGCGACAACGTATCCATAGAAGACGAGGTGGCGCTCAAGCGAATGGGACGCGAGCGGGGTCTGCTCGTCATGGGCCCCGACTGCGGCACGGCGCACATCGGCGGCGTGGGCCTCGGTTTTTGCAACGTGGTGCGTCCGGGCGGGATCGGGGTCGCAGGCGCCGCCGGCACGGGGATTCAGGAGGCCATGGCCGCGGTCGACGCGAGCGGCGGGGGAATCTCCTGCGCCCTGGGAACCGGAGGGCGCGACGTTTCTGACGAGGTCGGCGGCCTCGCCATGATCCAGGCGATCGAGACCTTAAGCGAGGATGCGGCCACGGAAGTTCTCCTCGTTCTCGGAAAACCGCCCGAACCCGCCGCGATGGAAAAAGTGTTGGAGGCGGCAGCGAAGTGCGCAAAGCCCGCCGTCATCCACTTCGTCGGGGGCCTGAGCGAAGATGTTCGCAAACATCCCGGCCTTCACGCGGCGGATTCGCTCGCCGAGGCGGGGAGGCTCGCCGTCTCGCTGTGCGGAGAGCAAGCCGATGCTACGCCCCCTGAAGTCGACACGGATGCGAGAGAAAGAATCGCTGAGTGGAGCCGAGAGAAAGATAGGGGCCGCCGTTTTCTGCGCGGCGTCTATACGGGAGGGACGCTGTGCGCAGAAGCGCAGGCGATCATCGGAAAAACCTTAGGCGGCATTCGCTCCAACGCGCCCCTCGATAAAAGCCAAGGCGCGATGACCGACCCCATGGGTTCGGAGGGCCACGCGGTGGTGGACCTGGGCGACGACCTTTTCACGCGGGGAAAACCCCACCCCATGATCGACCCTGCGCCCAGAAGCGCGCGCATCGTGCAGGAGGCCCGTGACCCGGAAACGGCGGTGGTGCTCTTCGACGTGGTTCTGGGCCTCGGCGCGCATGATGATCCGGCGGGAGAGGCGGCGAAAGCCATCGAAGAAGCCTCAAGCCCCGGCGTCTTGTTCATCGCATCCGTCACGGGCACGGGGGGCGACCCGCAGGGTTTGAACGTACAGCGCGCCAGACTGGCCGAGGCCGGCGCCCTGGTGGCGGATACGCACGCCGGAGCGTGCCTCGCCGCGGCTGCCGCACTCGAGGGGCTGGGCGGATGAGCGTGAAAAACTTACTGGATGGCGTCCGCGTCGCCAACGTCGGCGTGGCGTTGTTCGCGGAGAGCATCGCCGCGCAGAACGCCCCCGTGGTCCAGGTCGACTGGCGTCCCCCCGCCGGAGGAGACCCCAAGATGATTGAACGCCTCGACAGTTTGACCGCCTGCGATGCGGCCAACGACGCCGCCATCGAGCGCCTTCAGGCTGCAAGACCCGTATGGGTGGATATCGGGGTGGCCATTGAGGATATACCCGGCATGGGCGAGCGCACCCTCCTGCACGCAGGCCCTCCCATCGCCTGGGAGAGAATGTCGGGGCCGCTCAAGGGCGCGATGATCGGCGCGGCGCTGCTCGAGGGCTGGGCGCAGGATGCGGAGGCGGCGGAAGAACTCTGCGCGAGCGGTGAAATCGCTTTCGAGCCCTGTCACCACCACTCGGCGGTGGGGCCGATGGCGGGCGTGGTCTCTCCCTCGATGCCGGTGAGCATCATCGAGAACCGCGCGCCCGCGGAACTCGGCGGCGGCGGGCGGGCCTACTGCACGCTGAACGAGGGTCTCGGCAAGGTGCTCCGCTACGGCGCCTATTCAGAAGACGTGCTGACGCGCCTCAAGTGGATGGCGGACGAACTCGCTCCCGCCCTGCGCGCGGCGCTTCAGGCGACCCCTGAGGGACTCGATATCAAGAACGTCATCGCGCGCGCGCTGCAGATGGGCGATGAGGCGCACAACCGAAACGTCGCGGCCACCTCCACGGTCGCCCGCGCCCTCATGCCTTACCTCGCGGAGGCGGTGAACGACACGAAGGTAGTCTCCCGCGTGGCGGAATTTCTCGCCGGAAACGATCACTTCTTCCTGAACCTGGCGATGCCCGCCGCCAAGGCGAGCCTCGACACCATGGCGGGAGTCGAGGGGTGTTCTATCGTCTACGCCATGTCGCGCAACGGGACGGATTTCGGCATACGGGTCGCCGGTCTGGGGGACGCGTGGTTCACGGCGCCCGCGAAGCACCCGGTAGGGCTGTTCTTCCCCGGCTACTCCCAGGAGGACGCCAATCCCGACATCGGCGACTCGGCCATCATGGAAACACTCGGCGTCGGCGGATTCGCGATGGCCGCGGCGCCCGCCATCGTCGAGTTCGTAGGCGGCTCGACGGCGGAGGCCTTTCAGGCGACGAACGAGATGTACGGCATCACCTGGGCGAGGAGCCGCGACTACACCCTGCCCGCCCTCGATTTCGCGGGCGTGCCGACGGGGGTCGACATTCGCAAGGTGATCGAGACGGGCATCTACCCCGTCATCAACACTGGAATCGCCCACCGCGAGCCGGGCGTCGGCCAGATAGGCGCGGGCGTCCTGCGCGCGCCCGAAGCGCCGTTCCAAAAGGCCTTCAAAGCCCTGGTCGAGAAGATGGGCGGGTAGCGCGGAAAGTCGTTACCAAGCAAGGAAATCACACCCACCGTAGAGGCCGTGCGTGAACCGCCCCTTCAAATTGACGCCAAAATGACAAAGGACCCCCCTCTCCCCCATCACCAAACTTGACACAGAACCACCCGGACCATACGATTCATTTTATTCATTATTCATCATAAAGAACCGGAATCGAGACGGCCTTCCTGCACCAAACCAGGAGGCGCTTGGGATGGATTCCTCCTCTTTCAATCGAAGTCCATCTTCGATGGATGCGTCCGTACATTCTGCGGGCGCGAGCGTCTCGTCGAGAAAAACTGCCGTTGACCCAACAGGCTCCCGTCCGGGAGCTTTTCTTTTTAACCGGGGTCCGCACGCCCGAAGCCTTTGTCCAGCTGCGCGGACCCTTCACCTGGAGGAAACATCATGAGAGCGTACGTGAAACGAGGGCTTTGCTTGTTCGTGGGACTGGCGTTCGCCTTGGGCGTCGTTCTCGCCGCCGCTCCCGCCCGGGCGGAGAAGAAACCGCTCGTCATCGGGGTGGCCATCGCCCTCACGGGCAAGGTATCCAAATCCGGGAAACTCACCCTTCGCGGATACGAGATGTGGCAGCGCGACGTCAACGCGAAAGGCGGGCTACTCGGCCGGAAGGTGACGTTCAAGGTCTATGACGATGAGAGCAACCCCACTACCGGGGCGAAGCTCGTCGAACGCCTCATCAACCGCGACAAAGTGGACATGATCTTCGGGCCGTTCAGCAGCCCGGTCACCTATGCGACGAGCACCGTGACCGAGAAATACCGCTATCCCATGATCGCGGGCGGCTCGAGCAGTTCGAAGCCCTTCTCCCGGGGCTACAAATACCTCTTTCAGGTCATGCGGGTGAACAACCACGCCCTGCTCGGCAACCTCTCCCTCTTGAAGGAGAAGGGTGCGAAGACCATCGCGATCATCCACTCGGCGAGCATCTACCCGGCCTCTCTCGCCAAGGGGGTCGTCAAGCTCAGCAAGGAGCTCGGCTTCAAGGTTTTGTCGGTCGACAAGTATCCCCCCAAGACGACGGACTTCACCTCGCTTCTCCTCAAGGCGAAGGGCCTGAACCCCGACGTACTCTGCCTGTTCGGCTACTATCCCGACGGTCTGGCCATCTCCAAGCAGGTGAAGGAGTTGGACGTCAACCCCCGCCATTTGAACGTCATGCTGGGGGCATCCTATGACGAGTACGGCTCCAAGAAAGGCGCGGGACAGGATGCGAATTTCGTGAGCGGCTACACGGGCTGGGAACCCTTCATGGACACGCCGGGCAACAAGGAGTTCGTGAAGAAGTATTTCGATCAGTACAAGGACGAGCGCTTGATGGACTCGCACGTCGCCTACGGCTACCTCGTCGGCGAGGTGATGGAGAGGGCGGTGAACCAGGTCGGTTCGTTCGACCGCGACAAGATTCGCGACGCCATCGCCTCGATGAAGTTCAGCAGCCTGATGCCGGGACAGTTCCGGGTAGATCCGAAGTCCGGCATGCAGCTCGGCCACGAGTGGGCGGCCTTCCAGTGGCAAAACGGCAAGAAGGTCATCGTATGGCCGAAGAACGTCGCCACGGGCGAGTTCGTCTATCCCACGCCCAGGTGGAGGGAGAGGAACTAGCCGCTCCCGGCACCGGAAAAGACGTAGGGACAGGTCGCGACCTGTCCGAAAGCTGATGAGAACTGGAGTAGGGGCGGTTCGCGAACCGCCCCTACAGGTTGGGCGCACCATTGGCGAGATAGGGTGTAGGTGGCGACCGAGAGGTTGACCAAATAGGCGATACCTGCGCCCGAAGGGGATCGTACGCCGTGAGTATGGAAATGATGCCGACAATGCTCACACAGGCCGTCATCAGCGGTTTGCTGATGGGCACGGTGTACGCACTTCTCGCGCTCGGCCTCACGATGGTCTTCGGCGTGATGCACGTCATCAACATCTCTCACGGTGAGATGCTCATGCTGGGCGCCTACGTGAGCTTCTGGCTCTTTCATCAGTTCGGCCTGAGTCCCCTGCTGGCCATCCTGGCCGCCGCTCCGCTCATGTTCGCCGTGGGAGCCCTCATCGAAAAGGGCATCGTCGACAAAATCGTCGAAGACATCGAGACGAACTCGCTCCTCGTCACCTTCGGTATCTCCATCTGCATCGTGAACATCGGCATCTGGCTGTGGACCACCGACTTCAAGGCCATCCCCTACCTCTCCGGGTCGTGGTTCTACGGTTCGCTCGTGTTCCCCAAGCCCCGCGTGGTGGCCGCCGTCCTCGCTTTCGTGCTGACCGCGCTCGTCTATTTCTTCCTCAAATACACCCGGCTGGGCAAGGCCATCCGCGCCACCGCGGGCAGCCACGACCTCGCGGCCACCTGCGGAATTTACGTGAAGCGCATCTACTTCATCACCTTTGGGCTCGCGAGCGCGATGGGCGGGGCCGCCGGCGTTCTGGCGAGCATCATGTTCGCCATCTATCCCGAGATGGGCGAGTCGTTCCTCATGCGTTCTTTCACCG
>WTGD01000427.1 GCA_011523725.1 Nitrospinota bacterium | reverse complement strand
CTATACGCGAGCCGTGCTGCGGCATTCAGTGATAAGGCGATGGACGTCACCGTGTTTCTCGCCAGAATCGGCGTGAGAGAGGCGCACCACCCCTCACCCCGGAAAATCGCATATCATCACCCATGCCACCTGTTTCACGCACTTAAGGTCCGCAAGGAGCCGCTCGAAGTTCTTTCCGCGATCCGCAACGTCGAGACCGTACCTCTCCAGGAGAGTGACTGGTGCTGCGGTTCCGCAGGCAGCTACAACCTCACGCAGACGGAGATTTCCATGCGTCTTCTCGACAGGAAAATGGGGCACGTGAAAGACTCCGAAGCGCCCGTGGTCTGCACGGGCAACCCTGGTTGTCAGATTCAAATCGCGTTCGGCGCCCGCGAGCGGGACATGGATCTTCGGGTCATGCATCCCGTCGTCCTGCTCGACGAGGCGTATGAGGCGGAAGGCGTGTATCGAAACGCGACGCTTCCTTGACTTTACAACCGGCGAGGTGTTGAAGATGACTACGCATACTTCCAAAGCCGTACCCACCACGATTGTCCGTTTCGCCGAGATCATTCCCGACTGGGCTTCATCGCCCGACGCCCGAGAAGAGGGGCATCATCGGGCCGTTTATCGCTATATCGGGGGGTCTCCCGACAAAGAGCCCAAAGCGGCGCTGCCCGGCTGGGAGTTCGCCAACGGAATCGTGATGGCGCCCCCCGGAAACGGCGCGCCGCTGCACAGCCACGGGTTCGAAGAAGTTTTCATGGTGTGGGAAGGTGCGTTTGAGGTCTTCTGGGTCGACCCGCGAGATGGAGAAACGAAAAACGTCGAACTCGGGCGTTACGACGCCATCCGGATGCCCCCGGGCGTCATGCGCGGATATAAGAATACTGGCGATGAGGACGGGTTTCTCTACTACATCCACGGGCGTGGCGCGTACGAGCCGCCCGTATTCCAGGGAGAAGGGGAGGGTACGGCAGTCGAGAACGACTCTTTCGTCGATCCGCTCACCCAGGTGGTTCGTTACGATGATTGCCCCAAGAATTTTCAGGTCTATCATGAAACCTCGCTGCCCGAGGGTGTGCGGGGGATTCGCCGCTATATCGGCCACGTGGGCGGCGAGCTCGAAGGCGTGGGTCCACCCCCCTCCCTGTCGGAGGGAGAGTTCTCCTTCGTCATCAACGAAAATCGGGTGGGCTCGGGCGCTCCGCTCCACGATCACCCCGACCTGGAGGAGGCCTTCATCCCCCTTGAGAGCGACTGGACGGTGTTCTGGACGGACGAGCGGGGGGATTCGCATCAGGCGGTGCTCGGGCCGTGGGATATGTGCTGGGCGCCGGCGGGCGTGCAGCGCGGGTTCCGCAACACGGGCCGGGGGTGGGGCAAGCTCCACGTCATTCAGGGACAGGGAGGTGCGCTGCCGCCCGCGTATGACCAGGATTATTCCCACCTGAAAAATTAAGGAAATCTGAATTTGAGCGCTTCCTCACGAAGGAATGTGGCTCCGAAGGGAATAGAGCGGATCGATCACTACATCGATTCGCTCGAGCCTGGCATCTCGCTCCACTTGAGAGAAAAACGCCCCAAGGGCAAGAGGAAATTTGAAGATCAGGCCACGCTCCTCATGGTGCACGGGCGGATGGCGCCCGGCCCCGTAGCCTACGACCTGCCGATCCCCGGCTATTCATGGATGGATTACATCGCCTCGCGCGGGTTCGACGTCTTCGCGCTCTCGATTCGGGGTTTTGGCGAATCGACCTGGCCGCAGGAGATGCTCGCAAGCCCCAAGGGCAAGCCTCCCGCGGTACCGGGGAAGGTGGCCGTGAGGGACATCAAGGCGGCGGTCGACTTCATTTGCGAACGACGTGGGGTGAACAAACTCGGCATCCTGGGCCGCTCCTGGGGGACGACGACGGGGCCGGCGTATGCTGCCGAAAATATGAAGCAGGTGCACAAGCTCGTTCTTTACGCGCCATATTACGCCTATGATAATCCCCAGCGCGCCAAGCAGATGGAAGACCCCCGAAGGCCCGGGGAATTCGACGCGAGGCGAGGCGCGTGGTCCTGGTGTACGGAAAAAGACGTGCACCATCGCTGGTGGGGTCACATACGGGGGGATGCCCATCACAAATGGCGTGAACCCAGGGTGCTCAAGACGTATTTTCGCGAACTGCTTCGCTACGACACGCAAGGCGCCAAACGCAAGACGCCCGCGTTCCGGCTGGCGAACGGCTCCCTGGCGGATCTGTATGATAGGGCGAGGAACAAACCTCTCTACGACGCGAGCAGGATTGCGTGTCCCGTGCTCCTTATCAGGGGAGATCAGGACGGCGCTTCGGCTGACCCGGAAGCCTGGGGGCTCTACAAGGCGCTTCGCAACAGCCGGGGCAAGCGCTACGTCATCATCAACGACGGCACGCATTTCATGGAACTGGAAAAGCGCAGGATGGAGCTGTTGAGCGAGGTTCAACTGTTCCTGGAAGGATGATCCCTTACACATATCGACTCTGCCCTTGCGCTCTGCGAAGCGAACGACTAGATTAGGCCACCTTCGAGAGAACGGGAATTTTGGTATCGTTTCCAATCAAAAGGAGCTTCCATGTCAGCCATATCCGCACCCACGAAACAGCGCTGGTGTCTCATCGATTCGACGGCCATCGGCGTGGACAAGAAGTACGAGCCGCCCCTCATCATCGCATGGGGCGTGGATAGTCACGCCACGGGCACGCAGACCATCACGATGGGGCGCACCATCATTCCCCCCCAGGGCCGCAACCAGAGGCACTACCACGTGTGCGATGCGACGTTTTACATCGTCAAGGGTCCGATCATCGTCTGGATGGGAGAGGACAGGGAAGAGCACACGGTGCCCTCGGGCACGTTCGTCTATTGTGCGGCGGGCGAGATTCACGGCCTCTACAACCCGAGCGAGACCGAGGACGCAGAACTGGTTTTCACCTATGGCAATTGTCCCAACCGGGACGCCGCCAAGACCATCTATGTGGAAAACGAGTGGATGGAAGAAGATACTCGGGACAAGATTCCCGGCTAGTCCTCTGACGTAAAAAGAAAAAGCCGGCCCATGAGGCCGGCTTTTTTCGTAGATGGATTTCTAGTTGAGCATCGACACTAACTCCAGGAAATTCTTTTTCAGGCCCTCGGCTTCGGGGGCGCGCCTGATGGCCTCGTAAATCTCGCCCTGCGCCTTGCCGTACTCTTTTTTCTGAAGGTAGATGCGACCCAGATTCATGTAGGGGAAATGGCGCGGTTCGTACCTCGGCGCGGACTTCGCCTTCTCGAGCCAGTTCGCCGCTTCGTCGAGCTCGCCCAACTGCATGAGATAACAGCCGATGTCGTTGTAGGGGTTTCCGAACTCATCGTCGACCTCGATGGCCATGTGGCACTCCTCGATGGCTTCTTCGAGGCGTCCCTGCTTGCTGTACATCCAGCCCAGATAGGTGTGCGCGTCCGCGGTGGGGTAGTAGGCGATGGAGTCCCGGTACAACTCGATGGCCTTGTCGAGGTCTCCTTTCGCGTGGGCTGCGCCGCCTGCGTTCAGAAGATCCAGAGCGCGTTTGAGGTCGGAGTTGACCTTTGCTTCTTCTTCATATTTTTCGTCGAAACTCAGATCTTCGAATTCATCCGTCATTTCGTGCAACTCTCCAGGAGGAACCCCCGATATGTATCGAAATTATGCCACTTCCTTTCGGTTGTTTGTCAAGGAAAAATCGGCTTCGGGCTGTGGCGGCGCCGCCCGATGATGTGGAAGAATACAGGGTGCCTGCCTTGAGGTGAGGGCGGTGGATAAGTTGTTGTAGATCAAAGAAAAGATGCTGTTCGGCGAGAATGGAAATCATCGTTTGGATTATCAGTTTTCCCGGCGAGGAAGGGCACATGGGCGATTCGGTGCGAAAAAAATTCAGAAAAATTCTCGAACGACCGGGAGCGACGATCGTCCCCGGCGCGCATGATGCGTTGACGGCCAGGCTCATTGCTTCAAGAGGATTCGAGGCCGTCTACATGTCCGGGGCGGGCGTAGTGAACGCTTTGGCGGGATTGCCCGACAACGGCCTGGCGTCATTCAGCGAAGTGCTTATGAACGCGAGGTATATGGCCGACGCCGTGGACATCCCACTGGTGGTGGACGTGGATACCGGTTACGGCAACGCGGTGAACGTAGTGCGCACGGTGCGCGATTTCGAGAGGGCGGGCGTTGCGTGCATTCAAATTGAAGATCAGGTGCTGCCCAAGCGCTGCGGCCATTTGGACGGCAAACAGGTGGTGAGCCGTGAGGAGTTTATCGGGAAAATCCGCGCTGCCGTGGCCCATCGTGAGGATCCGGATTTCGCCGTCATGGCGCGAATCGACGCCAAGTATGTCCACGGGATGGATGAGGCCGTCGAACGCGGAAACGCCGCGCTCGATGCCGGGGCGGACGTCGTCTTCATCGAGGCGCTCGAGACGCGAGATGAATTCGCCGAGTACGCCGAGCGCTGCCCGGGGCCTCTGCTCGCCAATATGACGGAGTTCGGAAAGACGCCCCATATCTCGAAAGCGGGTTTCGAGGAGATGGGTTATAAGCTCGTCCTGTTCCCGGTGAGCATCATGCGCGCGATGCTCAAGGCGGGCGAATTGCTGCTTGATGAACTCAAAGAAAAGGGCACGATGGCGGATTATCTCGAAAACATGATGACGCGCAAAGAACTCTACCGACTCCTCGATTACGACGCGTATCACGCCATAGAAGCGGAATATCTGCCCAGGGAATGAGGTGAAAGGATGAGCGGTCAAACGCGCGAACTCGCGCGATTCATCAGCGAGACTTCCTATAAGGATTTGCCCGATAACCTTCGCGCCGGAATGCGCAAGTATTTCCTGGACGCCGTCGGTTGCGGCCTCTACGGCACGACTACCGAGTCGGGGCGAATCCTGTCTCGCTTCGCCCGGGAGCAGGGAGGAAGCGCGGAAGCGACCCTCTGGAAAGATGCCTGGCGCGGGCCGGTGGGGCCTGTTGCGCTTTGCCTGGGTACCTGGATGCACGCGTTTGAACTCGATGATTACCACAGCGGCGCGAAGCTGCATCCAGGCGCGGTGGTGTTCGCCGCCGCGTATCCACTGGCGGAGAAGATGGGCGCGGACGGCAGGACGTTCATGACCGCCTGCGCCTTGGGCTATGAAACGATGATCCGCGCGAGCATTGCCGCCGACTGCCTGGAAGTGCGCCGGCGGGGGTTTCATCTCACGGGCCTGTGCGGCCCATTTGGAGCTGCCGCCGCCGCTGCGCATCTGATGGACTTGACTCCTGAACAGACGGCCAATGCATTGGGCTTAGCAGGAACCCAGGGGGCGGGGACATGGGCTTTTCAGTGCGATGGCTCCGAGACGAAGCGCTTTCACGCGGGCCGTGCGGCCCAAAGCGGCTTGATGGCCGCCTCGCTCGCTAAGGGGGGCTATACAGGCCCCACGGAGATTTTCGAGTACGAAGACGGCGGGTTCTTATGGGTGTTCAGCGGCTGCGGGGAGACGGAACCGCTGACGAGGGATTTGGGTGAACATTGGGAGGCAGAAGGCGTCTCTTTCAAGCCTTATTGCTGTTGCGGAAGCACGCATTCGACCATCGACGCCGTTCTTGCCCTGCGCAGGGAACATGGCGTCGCGCCGGATGACGTGCAGGAAATGGAGATCATGAACCACAGCGTGGTGAAACAGCAGTGCTCGTGGCGTTATGAGCCGGTGAGTTCGCTCCGCGCGCAGATGAACATCGAGTATTGCGCCGCCGTGGCGCTCACCGACGGGGAGGCGGGGCCCGGACAGTTCACATCCGAGCGCATCGCCGACCCCGAACTCGTAGCGCTCGCGAGGCGTGCGCGCTTCACGGTGGACCCCGAGATCGAGCAACTATACCCCAAGACCTTTCCCGCCAAGGTGGCCATACGCACTCGTGATGGACGTGAGCTAAAGAGCCGTGTCGCAGGTCCCAAGGGCTCACCTCAGGATCCAATGGATTTCGACATGGTGGCGGGGAAATTCAGGCAGATTACGGGCGGCGTGATTCCGCCCGATGCACAGGACGCGTTGGTGGAAGCCGCCTCGGGTCTGGATGATATCGAAACGATAGGTGCTCTCGTGGCGCATCTCGCCTAGGGCCGGGCCGGATTCAGGATCAGGAGACGAACATGGAAACGATGAGCGACAAACTGGCGCGTTTCGCCGCCGGTCTGTCTTACGAAGACATTCCCGGGCAGGTAATCGAGAAAGCAAAGCTTCATCTATTAGACGCCTTGGGGATAGGTCTGGCTGCGACGCGAGAGTCGTATGCTGACGCTGTGACGAAAACGGCGCGCGATTGGGGAGGCAATCCACAGGCCACCGTCTGGCGCTACGGAGACAGGCTGCCAGTCGCGCACGCCGCCATGGTGAATGGAAGCTACGTGCACGGGCTTGATTTCGACGACACGCATACGGATTCCATCACCCATATGAGCGCCTGCGTGGTGCCAACAGCCTTAGCCGCGGGCGAGGCAGTGAGCGCAAGCGGTCGGGATATCCTGGCGGCCATGGTGGGGGGTTATGAGGTCATCGCCAGAATCGGGGGCGCGGTGCCGGGGGCGTTTCACGCCGAGGGCTATCACGCCACGCCGATATGCGGCGCCTTCGGGGCTGCGGCCATCATGGGACGTCTGATGAACCAATCGTCCGAAACCATCGCCAACGCATTCGGCGTGTGCGGGAGTCAGGCGGCGGGGATTCAGGAGTTTCTCGACGATGGAAGCTGGGTGAAGCGTTTTCACCCTGGTTGGGCCTCCCATGCGGGCGTCACCGCCGCCCAGATGGCAGGCCACGGGTTCATGGGCCCCCGGAAAGTCCTGGAGGGCAGGTTCGGTCTATACGCCACGCATCTGAGCGACCCGGCCTACGATGCGGAAATCCTGGCGGGCGGACTCGGAGAGCGATGGGAGACACTGCGGATTTCGTTCAAACCCTATCCCTGCTGTCATTTCAATCACGCGGCGATGGACGCGGCAAAGCATCTGGTTCATGAAACGGGCATATCCATTGATGAGATCAATGAGATCGAGACCATCACGCCCGAGCCGATTCTCCATATCGTTTGCGAGCCCATCGAGCACAAGCGAAGGCCCAACACGCAGTATGCGGCGCTATTCAGCCTGCCTTTTTGCCTGGCGGTCAACGTGGTGAAGGGCCGGGCCACGCTCGATGATTTCGAGGAAGAACATCTGGGCGACGCGCAGGTGCTCGAACTGGCCGGAAAGGTGAGGTGCACGGGTGTGGAATCGGACAGGTTTCCCAAATACCTGCATGGCGGCGTGAAGATGACGCTCAAAGACGGCCGCGTCCTGGAGCGCGATGAACCCGTCAACTGGGGCAACCCCGAGAACCCGATGGAATGGGCGGACGTGGAGGCCAAGTTCCGGGGAAACGCAAGCCGCGTTCTGCCCGAGGGTAACGTCGATTCCGCCGTGGAGGCCGTCTTGGGGTTCGAGGAGGCGCCCGGCGCGAGCGCCTTGATGAGCGCTTGTAAGGCCGCTTGATGACGAAAGACGCCTGGGAGGAGGAGGGGTTCGCCAAAAGCTGGGACGCGGTGAACGCGGCGCGTGACAATCCCGACCGGGCGAATCAACTCGATTTACTCATTACCCTCCTCGAAGGCATGGGACCGGACGATGGCTGGTTGCTGGATTTGGGCTCAGGCTCGGGGCAGGTGGAAACCCTCATTTTCGAACGCATGCCTCATGCCAGGGTAGTATGCCTCGATAACTCAGAGGAAATGCTGAAGCTCGCCTCGGGGCGCCTTAGCGCTTATGATGGCAGATACCAGCAGATTCTCGGCGACATGAACGATCTGGAGGTGGTCGAATTTCCCCACACGCCTTATTCAGCTGTTTTCAGCAGCCAGGCCCTGCATGAGATTCCTCACGAGAGCAAACAAGCGGTCTACCAAAAAGTGTACGGTCTCCTGCATTCGAGAGGCGTTTTCTATATCCTGGATCGGATCGAGCCACGCTTCGACGACCTGCGCGATGAATATGAATGCGTGTGGAATCGTCTGAACCGGCGAACGGATGCGCCGATGACTTTTAACGAGTATCGAGAACGCTACGACTCGAAGGAGGATTACCCCGCAAGTCTGGATGAGCAACTCGGGTGGCTTAAGGCTGCCGGTTTTTTGGCCGCGCCCTTGTATCTGCACTTCAATCGGGCGCTTATCGCGGCGCGAAAGCCCTAAATCCCCTTTCTCTGCAGGAATTTTTCCAGGATATTCCTAAGCGTTTGGCCCGAAATGGTTTCCAGGGCGTCCTCGGGAGAGAGCCAGACGCGCCTTCGCTCGTGGCTCTCGGGCCAGTCGTCCTCAACGATTTCGACCTCGATTTCGAAGATGTCGACTTTGCACCTTCCCGCGCCGATGTCGTATTCATAACGCGCAAAGGGCTCTTCTGACGCCACACCGCGAACGCCGCCTTCCTCCCAGGTTTCGGCGATGGCGGCCTCCTGAGCGGTCTGCCCCGGCTCCACGCCGCCCTGGGGCACGATCCACCAGAAATTCTCGTTGTCCAAGGGCCTGTCGCGCGCCGTGATGAGGAGGATTTCCAGCCCATCTTTGGTCTTTCGCCAGGGCACGGCCCCGGCCAGATGAAATCTGTTTCGCTTCATTGTGGTATTCCTATATCAATCAAGCTGCCTGAATCCGCGCCCAGGTTTTCTC
>WTGD01000385.1 GCA_011523725.1 Nitrospinota bacterium | reverse complement strand
ACGCAGGTCCGCCCCTACGGTCGCTATTCGAGGGAGATGTGTAGGGGCCGCATATATGCGGCCCATGACGGGCGGCGAAAAAGGCCGGGTCGCATGTATGCGACCCCTACAGCCCCCCAACGATTGACTTTTCCAACAACCCCGTCCCCGGCCCCGCGTTGCCGCTCTTATCCTGGGGAGCGTATAATCGGCCCCCGTCAATCGCGCTCCACCGCCCCCTCATCGAAGGGAAACCCTTGGCGCCCGATCTCGCCCTCTCTGCGCACCTGTTCGCCTATGAACCTCTCCGCTTCGAGCACTTGAAAGAAGCGGCCGACGCCGGATTCGGGAAAATCGAATTGTGGGCGATGACGCCCCATTTCGACACAGGCGACGAGGCCAAGCTCAAGGCCCTCAAAGACTGGCTGGCGGACCTCTCCCTCGAAGCGCCCTCTTTCCACGCGCCTTTTTATGTGGATCTGAGCGAAGCGAGAGAAGGGCGCTGGCTCTCCCTCGCCGCGCCCGATAAGGACGCCCGCGAGGCGGCGATCGATAAAACGATTCAGGCCCTGCGCGCCTTCCGCCCCTTTGGCGCACGCGTCGTTGTGATCCACCCGAGCGCGCCGGGCGAAGCGGGGGACGGGGACACCTACGAGGCGCTGGAAGCGAGCATCGCGCGGCTTTTACCCCTGGCCGAAGAGTTGGACGTGGTTTGGGCGCTCGAGAACATCCCCTCCGCCCTGGGCCGCGCGGAGCCTCTGGCCGGGTTCGTGGCGCGCATCGGCCACCCCAGGCTCAGAATCTGCATCGACACCGGCCACGCCCTCATCACCGAGGGACAAAACACCCGAAGCGCTATCGAGCGGTTGATGCCCTTTTGCGTAGCGGCGCATCTGCACGACAACGACGGGCGAAACGACGCGCACCTCATCCCCGGCGAGGGCGCTTTCGAGTGGCCCTCTTTCTTCACGACGCTCGACGCCCAAGGCTACCCGGGAACGCTCGCGCTCGAACTCAGACGAAAAGAGGAGCCCTACGCCGAGACGCTCGACGCCGCGGCGCGCGCCATGCGGACGCTCACCTCTCAGAACAAGCCGAGTCCCGCATGAAGGCGAACCTCACAGAGCAGGCGCACGAGCGCCTGAAGGCCCTGGCGCGCGATTGCTTCGGCGTCGGCGTATCGTCTCTCACGCCGCTTGCGGGCGACGCCTCGACGCGTGACTACGCCCGGCTCATCCACGCAGGGGGAACACGCCAAAGCTCGGTCGGCATGATTACGCCTGAGCCGTTCACGAAAGAGACGCTCCCCTTCATCGACGTGCAGGCGCATTTGGGGGAGATCGGCGTGAGGGTCCCTGAGATTTTCGCGGTGGATGGGGAGGCGGGCGTCATCTTGCTGGAGGACTGCGGCGATGAATCGCTCGAAGACGCCTGGCGGCGCGGCGGATGGGAGCGGGCGGAGCCACTCTACGCCGCCGCACTCGATATGATAGCCGCCATGCAGGAGGCACCGGGAACGCCCGCAGGCGAGAGAATCGCCCTGGCGCGGCGCTTCGACCCGGAATTCTTCACGAACGAGCTTCACCACACGCGCAAATACGCCTTCGAGAAACTTCTGGGGATGGCGACGGATGAGCACGCGCTCGATGCGGCATTCCGCGAACTGTGCGAGGAAATCTGCCGGATTCCCTTCCGCCTCACGCACCGCGATTTCCACAGCAGGAACCTGATGGTGCTGGACGATGTGGTGATCGCCATCGATTTTCAGGACGCGCGCATGGGGCCTGCCCTGTATGATCTGGCCTCTCTCGTCTTCGACAGCTACGTCGATCTCGGAGCCGAAGCGCGGGATTACCTCATCGCCCGCTACTGGGAGACTTGCGGCCACCGCCTCTTCTCGGATAAAGAAGAATACGAACGCGCCCTGCGCGGGACAGCCATACAGCGAAACCTGAAGGCCATCGGCACGTTCGCCTATCAGAAAGAGGCGCGCGGAGCGGAGCGCTATCTTGCGAGCATTCCGCATACCGCAAGGATGGTACGGGAGCATTTCGAAAAGAGGAGGGACTTGGGGCCTCTCCGGGCTTCGCTCGAGCCTTTCCTCGACGCGCTTCTCAAATAAAGGAGTCATCCCCTTTTGGATTTCCTGAAATCGATATTCCTGACGTCGGTGGAGCTTTGCCTGTACGATTTCCCACACACTGACGAAATACCACCGAGCGAGGCGAGAATCGAGGTCGAGCACGTCATCCTCGACGGCGCATCGGAGAATCGCCACCTCATCACCGACGTACAGGGCGAGAAACTGACGGCGAGGCGCTTCGAGCGGGGCGAGAAGTGCTTCGTCGCGCTCGAAAACGGCAAGGCGGTGAGCTATATCTGGGGAGCGCGCGGCGTGGTGGGGGTGGAGGAAATCGACAAGGCGGTAAAGCCTGGACCCAAGGAAATCTATCTATACGACGCCTTCACCCTGGAGCCCTGGCGGGGGAAGAACCTCTACCCCGCCGTTCTGAGGCGCGCCCTCGAATACGGCGAAAAACTGGGCCTCGCGCGCTCTCTCATCTTCGTCGAGGCGGGCAACACGGCCTCGAGGCGCGGGGTGGACAAGGCGGGCTTCATCCAGTTTCAGACGCTCTACCACAACCGGTTTTTCGTCTTCACCCGCTCGCACCTCTCGGACCCCCTGGAGGGACACCCAACGGCCACGTTCGTCGGGCTGGAGTTCGCGTAGCGGCGAAATCAACGCGCGCCCACAAGGCGCGACAGATGCGAAGGAATCCCGATGTCGCAAAGTTCATGCTCCTCGCTGCAGATAGAAGCCTTCACCTCGCCCGAGGCGTTCACGGACCTGGAGGCCGAGTGGCGCGCGCTGATGGCCCGCTCCGCCCACGCGCACCCGTTCTACGACCCCGCGTGGCACGCCGCGTGGTGGCGGAACTTCGGCGCGGGCGAGCTTCACGTCTACGCCCTGCGCGACGAGGCAGGCGCGCTCACGGGCGTGGCCCCCTTCGTCCTGAGCGAGGGTGGCCGCCTGCGTCTCACGGGAGGGGACGATCTCTCGGACTACCTCGATATCATCGCCGCAGACGGGGCGCACCTCGCGTGCTGGCGGGCGGTTCTCGCCGCATTCGACGAACCGGACGCTCCTGATTGGCGCGAACTCTCTTTGCGCGGGATTCCCGAAGCCTCGCCCACCATTGCGGCCCTCCAAGAATTGACGGGCGGGGCCGCCTCGGTCTCGGAAGAAGAGGTCTGCCCTGTCATCCCCCTTCCCGATTCGTGGGATGAATACACCGGGATGCTGGCACCTCGGGACGAACGCGACCTGAGGCGCAAGATTCGCAAAGCCAACATGGAGGCGGGGCTGGAATACGAACGAACCGAGTCGGCGGACGCCCTGGCCGCCGATCTGGAGGATTTCATCGCCCTCCACGCGCTGAGCCAGCCGGAAAAGGCGGATTTCTGGAACGCCGAGAGGAGAGCCTTCTTCGGTGACGTGACCGGGGCGATGCTAGAACTCGGCTGTCTGGACTTGAGCGTCATGCGCGTGGACGGGCACCCCGTCGCGGCCAACCTCTCCTTTGATTACGGCGACCGGATATATCTCTACAACTCGGGTTTCGACCCGGTGGAGCACGAACTGAGCGCGGGCCTGGTGCTGCTCGCCCACAACGTGGAGGAGGCGATTCAGGCGGGGCGCGCCTCCTTCGACTTGCTTAGAGGCGATGAGGCCTACAAGTACCGCTTCGGCGCACAGGATGAGCGCGTGATGCGCGTGTTGATCGAGAGGAGCGCGCGATGAGCACGGAATCGCCCCGCCTCGCCATCCTCTCGATGCACACCGACCCCCTCGCCCCCCTGGGAGGGGACTTCACGGGCGGGATGAACGTCTACGCCCGCGAGGTCGCAAAGGCGCTCGCGGAGCTCTGCGTCCGCGCGGACGTCTTCACCCGCCTGGAATCGGCTTCGGCCCCCAGAGAGGTCCCCATCGCCGACGGCGCTCGCCTCATCCGCGTCGAGGCAGGCCCCAGGGAAAAAATGGATAAGGACGCGCAAGTCGAATGGGCGGACGCCTTCGCGCGGGGCATCACAGACTTCGCGCAAGAAAACGGAATCTCCTACGACGGCGTTTCCGCCCATTACTGGCTCTCGGGCCTTGCGGGCGAGATGCTCGCCAAAACCTGGGGCGTTCCCCTCTCTATTCGCTTCCACACCCTGGCCGCGCTCAAAAACGACGCGTTGCCTGAGGACACCAGGCGGGAGTCGGAGCTAAGGCTGTCAAGCGAACCTGCACTCGCTCAGGCGGCGGACGCGGTTCTCGCATCATCTCCCGCCGAGGCGCGCGCTATAAGCGAAATATCGAGTGCGGCGGGAGTCCACGTCGTCCCCTGCGGTGTGGACCTTGAGACTTTCATGCCTCATCTAAAAGACGAGGCACGCGCGCGTCTGGGCCTTCGAGAAGATTACGCGTATGTCCTGAGTGTGGGCCGCATCGAGCGCGTCAAGGGCTTCGACCGCCTCGTCGAGGCCTTCGCCATGATGCGCAAGGAACGCCCGGGGCTGGTTGCGCACCTCCTGCACCTGGGCGGCGAGATAAGAGAAGACGCAGAAAAAACACAGGGAAGTTATCGCGCAGCGGATTTCGCCTCTCCCGCGCAGGCGGCGGAAGTCGCGCGTCTGGAAGAACTTGCGCGTAAGCTCGGCGTGGCGGAGAGCCTGATCTTCGCAGGCGCGAAGCCGCAAGAAGATTTGCCGCTTTATTATTCCGCCGCCGACGTCTTCGCCCTGCCCTCGCGCTATGAGAGCTTCGGCATGACGGCTGTCGAGGCGGCCGCGTGCGGACTGCCGACACTGGCCTTCGACGTGGGCGGCCTCTCGCAAGCCGTACGCGAGGGCAAAAGCGGCCACCTCATACCGGACGGCGACACGCGCGCCTATGCGCATCAGATGCTCCAAACCTTGGAAAACCCCGGTGAGCGCCCCAACCGTGCGGCTGCCCGATGGGCGGAATCTTTCGCCTGGAGGCGCGTTGCGGAGGCGGAACTCGAAATATGGGCGCGCCTGCGGCAAGGGGCTGCGCTCTCATCACCACACGCTTCATAGACACGGAAGGAAACGGAATTGAGCCAGGAGGAATTCAGAAACATACTCGTCGTCGTCGCCCACCCCGACGATGCGGAACTCTCCGCGGGGGGCAGCATCGCCCGCTGGACGCGGGAGGGCGCCACGGTGCGCACGGTCGTCTGCACGAACGGGGACAAGGGCACGAAAGAGGACATCAGCCCCTTCGACCTCGCCAGGATACGCGAGGCGGAACAGCTCGAAGCCTCCCGCATCCTGGGCGTGAAGGAGACCATCTTCCTCCGCCACCGCGACGGGGAACTCGAGGACACGCGCGCGTTCAGGAACCAGATCGCCTTCCTGATCCGCCACTTCAGGCCGGACACCATCCTCACCCACGACCCCTGGCGCACCTACTACCAGCATCCCGACCACCAGGCCATCGGCCACGCCACCTTCAAGGCGGTAGTCTACGCGCGGGATCACCATTTCCTGCCCGAACTCACATACGCCGGCATCGGCGCGCACCACACGAAGAACCTGCTGTATCTCAACACGCGCGAGCCCAATTTCTTTGTGGACATCACGGAAACTTTCGACGTGAAAGTCCGCGCGGTGTGCGCGCACAAATGCCAGATCAAAAACCCCGAAGCGTTCGAAAAACGCACGCGCCAGCGTCTCGAGGACGCAGGCCGGGCGGCCGGCTTTCCGGTGGCGGAGTCTTTCGTCATCACGCGGATGCGCGAGGGCTAGGGCGCGCATGAACGAGCAGGCGCCAGAGGTCCGGGCCGGTCAGCGCATCATGGCCGGCTTTACGGGAACCGCCGCTCCGGCCTCACTCATCGAGCGCGTCCGCGCGGGCAGAATCGGCGGCGTCATCCTGTTTACAAGAAACATCGAATCCGCCGCGCAGACCGCCGCCCTCATCGCCTCCTTACAAACTACAGCCCTCGCCTCTCCGCTCGAACGCCCGCTCCTCGTGGGAATCGACCAGGAGGGAGGGCGCGTGAGCAGGCTGTCGGATGATTTCACGACCTTCCCGGCGGCGCGCGGTTTCGGGGATGCGGGCGACCCTGCCCTCGCGCGGGAAGCCGCAAGGATCACGGGGGCGGAACTCGAAGCGGTCGGCGTGAATATGAACTTCGCACCCGTCGTGGACATTCTCACGAACCCCGAATGCGCCGTCATCGGCGACCGCGCCTTTGGCGAATCACCCCAAATCGTCTCTCAAATGGGCGAGGCCGTTACGCAGGGCCTGCAGGAAACGGGCGTCGCCGCCTGCGCCAAGCATTTCCCCGGCATCGGGGACATGGCTCCCGACCCCCACGACGTGCTGCCGGCCTCGCGCCTCACGCTCGACGATCTGAGAGCGCGCGAGCTTGCGCCCTATCGACACCTCATCCGCCGCGCGCCTCCCGCCTGCGTCATGGCGGCCCACGCCGTTTTCGAAGCGATAGACGAGGCCTCGCCCGCGAGCTTATCCCCCATCTTTTTGCAAGGAATCCTGCGCGGGGAACTCGGCTTCCGGGGCGTCGCCGTCACCGACGATCTGGACATGGGCGCGATAGACGACCCCGCACAGGCGGCGCTTCAAAGCATCCTCGCCGGGGCGGACATCGCCCTCATCTGCCATTCCGAAGACGCGCAGGATAAGGCTTGCGACGCGGTTGCGCAGGCCATCAGAGACGGAAGCCTCCCCTCCGAACAGGAGGAGGCGTCATCGGACCGGATACGCAGGCTCAAGGAGAGCTACTGCCGCCCGAACTGGCGTGCGGAGATGCTCGACGTCATCGGGTGTGCAGAGCACCGGGCGGCGAGGGAGAGAATCCTCGCGGCTTTGAAGGGGGCCAGGGGATGAACCTGTAGGGACAGGTCGCGACCTGTCCCCCTGCGGAGCGCCCTCCTCCGTCATTCCGGCGAAAGCCGGAATCCATTTTGATTTTTTGCTTTTCGCTTTGATTCATGCCCTGGCAAAGACGGAATGAAATACCTGGACGTATCGCCCCTCGCCACCTGCGGACTCCGCATTCTCTCCCACCTTGGTCGTGGTTGACACCGGAACAACCATCAAAAACCAAAGGCAAAAATGGATTCCGGCTTTCGCCGGAATGACGGTAATCCGCGGTTGCGGGTTTCGCCCGTAGGGGCGGTTCGAGAACCGCCCGCCTTTTGCCTTCGCATGGATTCATCCGCGGGCAAAACGAAAGGCGGGCGGACACATGGGTCCGCCCCTACAAAAACCCCACTCCTTGAAAGACCCCCCCTACTCGCTACACATTAAACCGCACGTGGAAGATGTCGCCGTCCTTGACGACGTATTCCTTGCCTTCCAGCCGCAAGGTCCCCTTATCACGCGCCGCGGCGAGCGACCCCGCCGCCATGAAGTCGGGAAACGAGAGCACCTCCGCGCGGATGAAGCCGCGCTCCAAGTCCGAATGAATCGTCCCCGCCGCATGGAGCGCAATCGTGCCCGCGCGGACCGGCCAGGCGCGCACCTCCTCCTCGCTCACGGTGAAGAAACAGCGCAGGTCGAGCAGCGAGAACGCCGCCTGAACCACCTTGTCGAGGGCGGAGGATTCGAGGTCGTAATCCGCGAGAAACTCTGCCCGTTCGTCCTCTGACAGTTGGGCGAATTCTTCCTCCAGCTTTGCGGCCAGGACGACGGGCGTCTCGCCGTTCAACTTCGAGAAAGCGTCCGCCTCTCTCAGCTGATCCTCGCCGATGTTCACGACGACGAGCAGCGGTTTGGCGGAGAGAAAGCCGAAACCTTTAACGGAGCGCGCCTCATCCTCGCTCATCTGCATCGAGCGGACGGGGCGACCCTCTTCCAGCGTCTCGCGGATGCGGCCCAAAAGGGCGAACTCGGCTGCTTCCGCCGGGTCTTTTTTCAGTTTCACGAGACGCTCCAGACGCTCCACCCGCCGCTCGACGACGGCGAGGTCGCGCAGCATCAGGTCGAAGCGCACATCATTCAGATCACGCGCGGGGTCGATGCTCTCCTTTGGATGCGGAACGCCGGCATCCTCGAAGGCGCGCACCACGACCAGAAGCGCATCCGCGCCCTCCAGCGCCTGCGGGATGACCTCCGCACTCCTGGCCGCGTCCCCCACGCCCGGCGCGTCCACGAAATCGACCGCCGCATGCGTCGTCTTCTTCGGCCTGAAAACCCCGCTCAGCGCATCCACCCGCGCGTCCGCCACCGCCGCCGCGCCCACGTTCACGCGCGCCGCGCCGTATCCCCCTGTGGAGGCCGCGTCGCCCGTGAGCGCGTTGAACAGCGTCGTCTTGCCCGCAGCGGCGGGGCCGATGATGCCGATTTTCACGTCTCTTGAACTCCCCATAAACCATGAACGAACAAGCGCGCGGGAGTGTATGAGAACGGAGGCGAGAGGTCAAAAGGTCAGCACAAAGTGCGGGCGGACACATAGGTCCGCCCCTACGGAGGCATGAAGGCACAAAGATTTTGCAGGGGAGAACCTATGTGTTCTCCCTGATGAAATACGGATTCCGGCTGGAATGGCCGTAAGGACAACCCCCCGTGGTTGTCCTTTGCAGGGTGGAGAGGACCAGGACAGGCACGGGGGCCTGTCCCTACGCCAGACGCGGTTTTTGGTCGTCATTCCGGCGCATGCCGGAATCCAGGGACTTTACCCTTAATCATTTACCGTCATTGCAAACCAAAATGAGAGGGAAATTACTACCCCTTGAGGGGGGAGTGGTTCTTGCCTGACTCGTCTTGCCGACAGGCTTCACAAGGAGGGAGGGGTTG
>WTGD01000349.1 GCA_011523725.1 Nitrospinota bacterium | reverse complement strand
CCGCATTTCCCCGCATTTGCGGTTCTCGCCCCGCGTCGGGATGCGGCAGAATCTCCCGCGAAAGCGCGAAGGAGAGGTTCTGGTGGAAACGGGTCATGCGAAAAAGGGAAAGCGGCGGCCGGCCCCTCGCCTCCGAATACCGGCCGGTTCCGTTCGGCCGGCAACCCTCCTCCCGGCGATCGGGATCGCTCTTTCGCACCCGGGGACGGACCGCGAGGGACGCGCCGGGAATTTCGATAAAATACCGAAAAATCCGATAAAATTCGATAAATTCCTGAAAAGGATTTCTCCTGTAGGTGATTGTAATAAAACAGGTTATTATATAAATCTTAGCGTCGCACACTCATATCTGGCGGCAAAAAAAGTTTTTCGCCTCTCCCGCGCATTTGCCCGCATCTGCGATGAATTGCGCGCCTCTCCCCGCATTTCCGCGCAACCGCCCGCAGGAAGGCCCGGCGTGGGAGGACGCGAAGGTTCCGTAGCCACCGCGCCTGCCGCTGCGGTGAACCATTCGATGATCGGGATGGCCTCCCCCCTTGGGACTGATTCAACACCCCCCGACAAGGGGGGAGTGAAAGAACCCAATAGGCGGGAGCGGTATCGGAAAATGAATGATGCGATGCGTCGGCCGGGGGGAAGAAATTCGTCAACGGAAGTACATGATTCCCCACAAAGCCTTTCCAGGAAACTCCGCTCGAAAACCGGACCGGGGCCGGGAGTCGGCGGCGGGAAGAACGCTACTCCCTGATCTTGTAGAAAAAAAGTTGGCTTTTCTCGCCGGCGAACAGGCCGGAACTCGCCGTCGCCACCACAAGATCGTCGAATCCATCATTATCCGCGTCGCCGAAGGCGAAATCCACGATTCCGCTGCTCAACTTCGTCGAGCGCCAGGTTTCGCCCAACCCGCCGCCGTCCCAGATCAGGCTCGATATCTGCCCTCCGGAAACGCCCAGGCCCGGCGCGAGGGCGGCAGCGTATTCGTTTTTGATCACCAGAACCTCGTCCACCCCGTCCCTGTCGACGTCTTCCACCAGCACGCGCGAGCGTATGGGGATATCAGGCTCTTCGGATTGATCGTTGTTGCTCTCGGCTTTGGCATGAGAGAAGAAGCGATAGACGGGCGCGCCGTATTTCTCTGAACTCGAGTAGACCTCCCCGCCGCTCTTCGAGAACACCCGAAGCCTGTCGCCCTTCCCCACTTCGATGACCTCCAGCGCGCCGTCCTTGTTGATGTCCCACAGGCCGAAACCCAGGATGGTCAAATCGGGCGGAAGCGCGTAGGGAGCGGCGGACGTGAGATTCCCCCCCGACCAGCGATAGCTGCGAATGGGCCCTTCGAAAGCGCTATCGAGACCTTCGCTCTGGCCCAGGAGCATATAGGCTTGCGCGTCGGGAATCTTCTCGCCTCTCTTGGGCCGTTTTATTCGAAGCAGGCGGTAGAACGTCCTGTCGTTCCGGACGAGGGGCGTGAACTTCCCTCCCTTGAACTGCAGGATCATCGAGAACAATTCGTTCGAGCGATAGCTGGCGAGGTAGAACTCGGGCGCGCCGTCTCCGTTCATGTCGGCGACGTCGAGCCAGCGAAAATCGTTCGCCGCCCCCTCGTCGAAGCGCGCGATCTCGCGCATCCGGTTCCCCTCGAAGCGGTAGACGAGCACCTGGGTCTGCGTGATGAGGGCGACTTCGTTTTTTCCGTCCCCATCCACGTCCGCGACGGACATCCCCCGGATGGCGACCTTGTTGAACGGGTAGCTTTTCACGCCGCCGGGCCTGCCGGGCGCGCCTTCACGGGCAAGCACGAAACTCTCGTTCGCAGGTCCTGCGCGTCTTCCGCCCTCGCCGCGTTTGAGTTCCTGCACCTTGGGCGGCAGGCTCTGATCGAAGGGCAACTCATCCGCAATCGCCACGGCCTTGAAGAGTTCCTCCTTCGTGGTGAGGGACAAAAGGCGCGTGGAGAGTATTTTCTTCCCCTTGATTTCGCGGAGTTCGTTCTCGAGCGCCATGTCGCCGCGCACCTGGTTTCGCAAGCGGATGGGGTTCTCGCCTTTGAGAATTTCATCGGTGGCGATGCCCGTCTCGAGGAGCCATACCTGGAGCCTGTCCACGTCGTATACGTCGAAGCGACCGCTCCGCAGGAGTTGGCGTCCCAGTTCCCGCGTGAGCGTCTCCATGCTGATGGCTTCTTTCGTCTGGTTCACGAAAGGCAGTATCGCCAGGCGAACCTTCGCGGCGGACATGCGCACCGTGTCCTTGACGCGGGGGGATAGTCGCCCGCCTGGCGCCAGGCGGACCAGTCGCGCAATAGAGAATTTCTCCCGCACCTCGACGACTTCGACTTCGCCGATCTCCTCTTCCAGCTTTCCGAGAACGATGCCCGTCGTCGGGTGCCGAAACGGCGCGCCCTCGCGGTAGACGCCCAGCTTGACGCCCTTTACCACTTCGTCTTTTTCGCCGAGGCTCAAGTAGAGATCCGCCCCCTTGACGGCGACCACCGCACCGCGCAGATTCGGGAACCTCTGGTGCAGCTTGTTGCTGATGAGGCCCAAGGCCTTGCGGTAATCATTCTCCTGGGCTTGAACCAGGCCGACGCATACGCCAAGGAAAACCATGAGCGCCGGCAGGACGAACGACGCCTTCTTGAGGAGGTGGGAGAACATGAAAAACCTCATTTATGATATTCGCTTTTAAGAGAAACTTCGGTCATGCCACCACCACCCCAAACGGTGAATGGCTCTGGCAATCAGCCGTCATTTGATATCGAAAACAGAAAGCCCCAACCACCCTCAAATATACCGCGTAAGTTACAGAAAGCAAGTGTATTACGCCCATCAGGGAAACAATCCTGCGCAAATCGCAGGGTGTGCTTCCGCCTTAAGGCCGGGCGAGTCCCAACTCCTGCTTGAGTTTCGGGTGAAGCGGCAAGCCGAACCTTCCGGCCTCTCTCGCGTGTTCTCGCGCTGCGGCGCGATCGCCCTCCAGATACAGGGCCAGCGCCAGATTGTGATGGACGCCTCCGTGTTCAGGCTTGAGTCTCAGCGCCGCTTTGAACTGCAAAATCGCCAGACGCCTCAAGCCCGCCTTGAGATACAGGGTCCCCAGGTTGAATCGCGCCTCCACCAGCGAGGGTTTGAGGCTTATGGCGCGCTCGAAACGGGGTCTGGCCAAATCGCCTCGCCCGGCGCCCATATACAGCACCCCCAGCGCCAGGTGTGCCTCGGCGTTCTCGTCGTTGAGCCGCAAAGCACGCTTCAAGGAAACTTCGGCGGCGGCCGCGTCGCCGCTTTGCATCTGCGCGATGCCTAAATCCACCCAGGCGAAATCGTAGACGGGATATATCGCGACGGATTTCTTGAGCGGCGCTATTGCTTCGCGGAACCTGTTCCGGTCGATCAGGGCTTGTCCATACACCCGGAGCGCACGCGCGCTTTTAGGCGACACCTCCGCTGTCCGTTGCCAGAAAAGAAGCACCTCGCCCCACTCGTGGTTTCGCTTGAGCGTCAGCGCACCGAAGGTCAGGCAGGTGACCACGAGCAGCGCCGCGCCGACCCGCCAGTCCTTTTGGTTGAGCCAGACGCCCACCGTCGGCGCAAAGGCGATCAGAAAGCCGGCCGAGGGGATATACAGCACCCGCTCCGCCATGATGGTGCCCATGGGGATCAGCAGATTGCTCACGGGCAGATACGCGCCGATGAAAACGACGAGTCCGAAGCCGACCCACGGCATGTCTTTCCTCAGACGCCATGCGGCATATAACCACGCCAGAAACACCAAGGCCCCCGCCGCCGTCCAGAACGCGGCTTCCGCTCCTTCCACCGGAATCTGCGCGAAGGAATAATCCATGCTCAAGGGCCACGGCCAGACCAGGAGTTTGAAATAACGGCCCAGGACGCCGACCGCGCCGAATATCCGTTCTCCGGTCGGCATCAGAGCCAGCATGTTGTCGAGTTTCGACGGGGGATAGGGCCGCGCCAGCATCCCCAATGCGGCGTATCGCATCCAAAGATAGACGATGAGCACGAGGAGGAGCGCGCAGACGGCGGTGAGCGTGTACCTGAGAGGCGGGCGCTCGGCCTCTCCCGATACACAGCGGCTCCAGAGCCACCACAACAGGGCGCTGAACAGCAGTGCGACGCCGATTTCCTTGGACAAAAGCGCAAAAAGGCAAAGCGCGCATGTGAGGCCAACCGGCGCGAGTACTCCTCGATACGTGAGGCCTCCTTCACCTTCCCTCTCACGGTTCCCCTCCGCTTCACTTGGCTTCGCCCCGGGGAACGCGACGCCCATCAAGAGGCCCAATCCCCCGAACACGCCCGCGGCGGCCATCAGGTCGGCGCGTGCGACGACGGCGTTCACCGCCTCGGTGTGAACCGGATGAAGGGCGAACAGCAGGGAAACGGCTCCTGCCGCGCCGCGCGAAAGTCCGAAACGTATGCACAACCAGAACAGCGCGAGCGAGGCGAGGGAGTGAAACAAGGCGTTGACGATTCGGTAGCCGAGCGGGTTCAGGCCGCCCACCGCATGGTTCAGCGCGAGGGAGGTGATGGTAAGAGGTCGATAGAGGCGGTCTCTTCTCTCGTTCGTCTCAAGTACCGCCCAATAGTCGCGCTGAAAAGCTTCCAGCAGGCGGCCGCTTTCACGGACGAGAGGATTCTCGCCGATGATGGCGATGTCGTCATGCAGAAACGGGTTCGTAAACGTGCCCGCGAATATGAGAAACGCAGTCCCGGCGATGGCCCAGACCCAACCCCATTTCACGAGCGACCCCATTCGTCCTCTCTCATCCGTTGCCTGAGCTATCGGGTATTTCGCCAAGGCGAGAGCAACCGCCCGGAATAGAACGGTATTCGCATGAAAAGGCTCCCGGTGTTGCGGCTCGGTTCGAGTAATTTCAAAAACATCCGAATCACCACCCGCATCATGACAACAAAGTTTCCGCCCCGCCACCGGAAACCTCGATAAAATCGTCCATCTCGTCCGCTTTTCCTTTTGACTCCCGGTGATACGACTGCTAGTCTTTGATATTGAAAGTTCGCTGGGGGTGCCTTGCAGGCTGAGAACAAACCCTTCGAACCTGAACCGGTTAGCGCCGGCGTAGGGAAGCGACAGGTCTTCCACATCCTCTGTTTTCCCTTCGCCACATGTGAATAAAGAGAGTTCATCGCAGGGGGAAAACTTCATCCTCCTCCAGTATGAAGCAGGTGGATTCTCATCTGGATACGACGCATCTCAGAGGAGTCGGGAGAGATGGCACAAACAAACGGAAAAACAAATAACCCAGACGAGGTCAAGCTCAACCTCATCCAGGCGAACGGACACGCCACGAACGGCGACGCCTCGTTCCCCGCCTCCAGGAAGGTGTACGTCGAAGGAAGCGACGACGTACGCGTGCCCATGCGGGAGATCTCCCTCTCGGGCGGCGAGCCGCCGCTCCGGGTGTACGACACGAGCGGCCCCGAGGGTGAAGACATCCATAAAGGCCTGCCCAGGCTGCGCGGCGCCTGGATTCGCGCGCGCGGCGAGTACGACGAGATGGAGCCCTCCTACGTTCCGGTGCCGGGCCATTCGGACCCCGACATCCCGATGCCGCCCCCCCGGAAAGTCCTCAGGGGCCGCGGCAACGTGACCCAGATGCACTACGCGAAAAAAGGCGACATCACGCCCGAGATGGAGTTCATCGCCATACGCGAGAACATGAAGCCCGAATACGTGCGCGACGAGGTGGCCAGAGGCCGCGCCATCATCCCGGCCAACGTCAACCACCCCGAGAGCGAGCCGATGATCATCGGTCGCAACTTTCTGGTGAAGATCAACGCGAACATCGGAAATTCGGCCGTTTCGAGCTCCATCGAGGAAGAGGTCGAGAAGATGACCTGGGCTACCAAGTGGGGCGCCGACACTGTGATGGATCTCTCCACCGGGAAGAACATCCACGAGACGCGCGAGTGGATCATCAGAAACTCTCCGGTTCCCATCGGCACGGTGCCGATTTATCAGGCGCTCGAAAAAGTGAACGGCGTCGCGGAGGACCTGACCTGGGATATCTACCGCGACACGCTGATCGAACAGGCCGAGCAGGGGGTGGACTACTTCACCATCCACGCAGGCGTGCTCCTGCGCTACGTGCCGCTCACCGCCAAGCGGGTGACGGGCATCGTCTCGCGCGGCGGCTCCATCATGGCGAAATGGTGCCTGGCCCATCACCAGGAGAGCTTCCTCTACACGCGCTTCGATGAGATTTGCGAGATCATGAAGGCCTACGACGTCTCCTTCTCGCTGGGCGACGGCCTGAGGCCGGGCGCGCTCGCCGACGCGAACGACGAGGCGCAATTCGCCGAACTCGAAACCCTGGGCGAGTTGACGCTCAAGGCCTGGGAGCATGACTGCCAGGTGATGATAGAAGGCCCCGGCCACGTGCCCATGCACCTGATCAAGGAAAACATGGACAAACAGCTCGATATCTGCCACGAGGCGCCCTTCTATACCCTAGGGCCGCTGACGACGGACATCGCCCCCGGGTACGACCACATCACCAGCGGCATCGGCGCCGCGATGATAGGGTGGTTCGGAACCGCCATGCTCTGCTACGTCACGCCCAAGGAGCACCTGGGGCTGCCTAATAAAAAAGACGTCCGCGAGGGCGTCATCACCTATAAAATCGCAGCCCACGCGGCGGACCTCGCCAAGGGCCACCCCGGCGCGCAGGATCGAGACGACGCCCTTTCCAAGGCGCGCTTCGAGTTCCGCTGGGAGGATCAGTTCAACCTCGCGCTCGACCCTGAAACCGCGCGCGAGTACCACGACGAGACCCTGCCCGCCGATGGTGCTAAGGTCGCCCATTTCTGCTCGATGTGCGGACCCAAATTCTGCTCGATGAAGATCACGCAGGAAGTCCGCGAATACGCCGCCAAACAGGGGCTGGACGAGCAGGCCGCCCTGGCCGAAGGATTGAAGGAAAAAGCGAGCGAATTCAAGGAGGGCGGCTCCGAGATTTACCTGAAGGAAGGCTAGTTTCCCTCGGAACGAAATCACTTCCCCAAACCCCGCCTGGGCCGACGTCCAGGCGGGGTTTTTGTGACTTGAATTTCACCACAAGACTTGTGCGCGTGATTGATGATAAATTCCCCTTATCGAATCGAGTCGAGGGGAGCCGCCATGACGCTGAGAATGGGTGTGTGGGCGCCGGTGTGGGGCACGTTTCTGGGGCGCGTCGAAAAGCCCGAGACGGTGAAAGAGGCCTCCTTTGAGCACAATGCGCGCTACATCCAGCGCGCGGAAGAGTTGGGCTTCGAGAGCACCCTGCTGCTCGACAGGAGCCTCAACAGCATCAAGGGCGTGGGCGCGCCGGTTCTGGAGGCCTGGATCACGGCGGCGGCGCTGGCCCCCATCACGAAGAGAATCGAACTCATCGTCGCCGCCAAGAGCGCCTACCGCCACCCCTCGCTCGTCGCCCAGATGGGGGCGAACATCGACTGCATCAGCGGGGGGCGCTTCGCCATCAACATCGTCTCGGGCTGGTGGGGGCAGGAGAACGAGATGGCGGGCATCCCCTTCCCGCCGCACGATGAGCGCTACGATCTCTCCGAAGAGGTCCTGCACATCCTCAAATCCTACTGGACGAAAGATCACTTCAGTTTTGAGGGCAAGTATTTCCGGATAACCGACGGCGTCACCGCGCCCAAGCCCGTCCGAAAGCCCTGGCCCACGTTCTATTTCGGGGGCGAATCGACCGCCGCCGTGAAGCTGGCGGGCAAGGCGGCGGACGTGTTCCTGTTCAACGGCCGCCCGCTCGCGGACGCGCGAGAGCTGATGGTCGCCGTGAACCATGAGGCGCAAGCCAGTGGAAGATCCATCCGCCACGGGATGAGTTCGTTCATCGTCTGCCGCGACACCGACGAGGAAGCCCGGGCCGAGCTTTCCCGCCTGTTCTCGCTTATTACCGAAACGCCCCGGCTCAAGGGGGTCGACAAGGCCGCCCAGCACAAGAAAACGAGCGCGAAAGGAGGCGGCGTGGGCTCGAACGGCGGCACGGCGACGGGCCTCGTCGGCTCGCCTGAGACCATCGCCGAGCGCATCATGGCGTTTCACGAGGCGGGGGTGGAGTTGTTCCTGCTCCAGTTTCATCCCATGTTCGAGGAGATGGAGCGCTTCGCCTCGGAGGTCATGCCTCTCCTGCCCCTGGGCGAGAAGATGCCCGAGGCGGCGAAGGTCTAACCCCCGCTCACTCCAGCGATACGCGCGCGCCCAGCCCGAAACCGTTCCGCAGAAACCAGCCCTGGTTCACCTCCAGCACCCATCGAACCTTGTTTCGCGAGCGATAGGAGGGAATCCGCGTCCCCGGCCTGTGGGGCTGTAAGTGTATGATTTCCAATACCTCCCCGCTCTTGTCGATGAAGGCGAGCGAGAGGGGGATACGCGTGTTCTTCATCCAGAAAAACCGCCGCGCGTCCCCCTCGTAAACGAAGAGCATCCCGGCGTTCGCGCCCAGCCGCTCCCGGCCCATGAGGCCCTGCGCGCGGGCTTCGGGAGTCCTTGCGATCTCGACCGGGAGCACGGCCTCGCGCCCCTCCTGGGTGATCCGCGCCACGCCCTTTTCGAAAGTCTGCGCGGCGGACGCGCCCATGAGCAGCGCCCAGATGAGCGCCGCGGCGCAGAGGATGCCGGTTCCCGAAATCGACCGCATGGATAACCTCATATAGAACAGCCACTTAAACGGACCGGCCAGGAGCGCCCGCCCCGGAAAATCCGGCCCCGCATTTCCCCGCATTTGCCGTCATCGGGCCGCTCTCCGATTATGGCAGAATTCCCCTGTGCTGCGCCCCGGCGGCGTCTGATCCCCCCCAAATAATTTGCGGTTATTTACCGAAAAA
>WTGD01000363.1 GCA_011523725.1 Nitrospinota bacterium | reverse complement strand
ACCTACATCAACCCGGTGCATGAGCAGGCGGCGCAGGCGGTCATCGCCGAGCGCTGGCCTGGTCTGTTCGTCTGCGCGTCGTGGGAGACGTGGCCACAGCAGCGCGAATACGAGCGGACGCTAGTCTGCGTCATGAACGCCTACGTCGGGGCCACCATGCGCGCCTACTACCGGCAGCTCGAGGAAGGCCTGCGGTCGATGGGGATCGGCTGTCCGGTTCAGATCACCCAGTCCAACGGCGGGACGGTCTCCATCGACGAGGCGGCGCGGATACCCGTGCGCACGATGTTCTCGGGGCCCGCTTCGGGGGTGATGGCGGCGGCCAAGTCCGCGCGGGAATACGGCGAGGCCAAACTCTTCACCCTGGACATGGGAGGCACCAGCGCGGACATGTCCCTCATCGACGGCGCACCCCGCGTCAGCGTGGAAAGCACGATCGGGGATTTTCCGCTGTTTCTTCCCGCCGTCGCCATCGAGACCATCGGCGCGGGGGGCGGTTCGATCGCGTGGGTCGACTCTCACGGGGTGTTGAAAGTCGGCCCGCGCTCGGCGGGAGCCGATCCGGGACCTGCATGCTACGGCCGGGGCGGCCGGGAGCCGACCGTTACGGACGCCTACCTCGTAACGGGGGTACTGGGCGAGAACGACCTGCTGGGCGGCCGGATGACGCTTTCCCGCGCCCGGGCCGAAGAGGCCGTCGGCTCCCTGGGCGAAGCCCTGGGAATGGAGACGACAGAGGCGGCCGAAGCCGTCCTGCGGGTCGCGACGGCGAACATGGTCGCCTCGTTTCTGCCGATGATCGCGCGCTACGGGGTCGACCACCGCGAGTTCAGCCTTCAGGCCTTCGGGGGCGCCGGACCCACGCACGCCTTCATGCTGGCGGCCGAGGCGGGTATCCAGAGGCTCGTCATCCCCCATGCGCCGGGAGCGATGTGCGCGGTGGGAGCGGCCGTGGCGGACGTCCAGATGGATTTCGTCCGCAGCGTCCGGGCCGGATTGTCGGATGATGAGGGGATGGAAGAGATGTTCTCGGAGATGGAGGAAACCGCCCGGAGGTGGCTCGCCGAGCAGGGTTTGGAACCCGCCTCGGCGGAGTTCGAGCGGAGCGCGGATATGCGCTACGAGGGGCAGTCGTTCGAGATCATGGTCGGACTCGACCGGAACGGGGACGCTCAGGAGGCCTTCCAGCGCAGATATGAAGAGACCTTCGGGTACCTCGACCTCGACTCCGCGATCGAGGTGCTCCAGATCCGGATGCTCGCCAGGGCGCCGAACCGGATGGTCGCCGCCGCCTCCGCCCGGCTTAGTGAATCGGACCGGCCCGAACCCGTGGAGACGCGCGAGGTGACGCATCAGGGGAGGCGGCTCGCCGTTCCCGTCTACCGCAGGGCGCAAATCCCCACAGGTCTGAAGCTCTCGGGACCCGCCGTGCTCCTTCAGTACGACACGACCGTTTTCGTCACGCCCGGGTTCGTTTTCTGGGCCGACGCGGCGGGCAATCTTCACGCGGAGGCGGAAGGATGAGCGAAACCTTTGCGCCCAGGTCCGACCCTGTCCTCTTCGAGATACTCCGGTGCCAGTTTCAGGGGGTCGTGGAGGAGATGGGCGAGCTGCTGACCCACTGCGGGCATACCGTCTTCGTCAAGGAAACCCAGGATTTCATCGTCGCCCTGGTAACGCCCAGGGGAGAGGTCGCGGCCTGCTCCGTGGACATCGGGCTCTGGATAGGGGTCGGCCAGAACTTCAAGGCCGTCTTCGACGCCGGCGGGCCTTACCGGCCCGGCGACGTCTGGTTCACCAACGACCCCGAGCAGAGCAGGGGCCTGGTCACCCATCTGCTCGATGTCTTCTGCTGGCGTCCCATATACCACGAGAATGAGCTCGTCTGCTTCGCGGCCGCCTTCATCCATTGCACGGACGTGGGCGGGCTCGCGCCCGGGTCCATCGCGCCTTCCGCCGTCGACCAGCATCAGGAGGGCGTGGTCATTCCGGTGACCCGGCTCGTCGCCGAAGGCGAAATGCGGGAAGACGTTTTGCGGATCTTCTTGAGGAACTGCCGCGTTCCGGACAAGAACCGGGGCGACGTGCTCGCCATGCTCGGAGCGCTCAAGCGCGCGGAATTGCGCGTGACCGGCCTCGCCGCGAAGTTCGGCGGTGACGTCCTGCGGACGGCCCTCGACGACGTTCTCGATTACGCCGAAGCCCAGGCCCGCTCCCTGATACGGGAGGTTCCCGACGGAGACTATGCGTTCTGGGACTACCTGGAGGGGGATCTGATGCCCGAGGGCCGTCACGTCCGGATCCGCCTCACTTTGCGGATCAGGTGCGGGGAGATGCTTCTCGATTTCGAGGGCACGGATCCCCAGGTGGCGGCGGCGTTCAACATCCCCTCCTACAGCACGGACGGCCACTATCTCCTGGTGATGGGCGTGGTCAACTTCATGCGGAGCGTCAAGCCGGATATCATGTACAACTCCGGGCTGGTCCGCTGTGTCAGGTTGAACGCGCCGAGGGGGTCCCTCCTCAATCCAGAGCCCGGCGCGCCCTGCGGAGCCAGGCAGGCCACGTTCTTCCGGGTGGCCGATATCGTTCTCGGCGCCCTGGCGCATGCCTGGAGGGAGCGGATGCCCGCCGCGGGCTGCGGCCAGGGATCCATCATGCTGGTGTCAGCGCCGGACTTCTCCACCGGAACGAACCTGGTGAGCACCGTCCAGCCTCTCGTGGGCGGGTCGGGCGCGCGGCCCTTCGACGACGGCACGGAGGGCGTCGATTTCACCACGGGCTTCTACCGGAACATCCCCAACGAGGTGCTGGAATCCGAGATGCCCGTCCTGGTCGAGCGCTACGCGCTCATCCCCGATTCCGGGGGAGCGGGGCGCACCCGCGGCGGGTGCGGCCTGCACTATTCGCTCAGGCTCCTCGTGCCCGGCGGGGTGGTGACGGCGCGGGGGATGGAGCGGTTTCATTTTGAGCCCTGGGGCAGGGAAGCCGGCCGGCCGGGCGATACCGGGCGGGCGTTCCTGCAAGCCCCGGGCGAGGAGCCGCGGCAGATAGAGAAGATAAACGTGCTCGACGTTCCGGCGGGCGGCGTCGTCCACGCACACTCGGCCGGCGGCGGCGGATTCGGCCCGCCCCGGGAGCGCGACCCCGCGCTGGTACTGCGCGACGTGGAGGACGGGCTGGTTACGCCTGAGAGCGCCGAGGCGGACTACGGCGTAGTTATCCGTGACGGCCGGATCCTGGAAGAAGAGACTAGCGAGCGGCGGCGGCTGCTTGCCGATGAGGGCGACGGCTCGCCCCCCGCTCCGTTTACGTTCGGGGCGAACCGTGAGGCGTTCGAGCGGCTCTGGCCGGACGGTTTGCAACTGGCGGTCAACCGGGCCACGGAGGGCATCCTCCCCGCCATCCGGCAGCACGTGCGCTTCGAGGCGATGAGGGCCGTGGAGGAGGCTCGCTCGGGAGGGGAGCCGATCGATGAATCCTGGCTCGAGGCCAGGGTGAGCGAGATCACCCGAAGGATGAGTCCGCAGTCGACGCATTCCGCCTGACTTGCCTCACGCCAGCATCAGGCGCTCGCCCTTGGGTTCCGGTATCGGGTCGCCGAATTCTTTCGCCGTATCAATCCAGAGTTCCATCGCTTGGTTGACGTTCTTGAGAGCGGTTTCCTGGGAGTCGCCATGCGCGGTGCAGCCCGGAAGCTCCGGAACTTCGGCAACGAAAGCGTCGTCCGCATTGCTCCAGTAGAGAATGATCTCGTACTTGAACATCATTCCTCCTCCAACTCATGCTTCAGTAGCACCATACGAACCTGTCGAACTTGGGGGTGTTGAAATACCCTCATCAATCGGGTTTGGTTTGTAGGGGACGCATACATGCGTCCCGCATGCCACGAGTCGGACGGGCCGCATATATGCGGCCCCTACACATCCCCTCGAATAGCGACCGTAGGGGCGGTTCGCGAACTGTGGGACAACCCCGAGGAGGGGTTGTCACTACAAAACCATCGTTCCCCCACCACTTCGAGGGGTTTTTCAACAACCCCCGCTTGACAGGGTTTCGCATGGTTGCCGTCGCGTTGTAGATTGATTCTATCAGTAACGCCTTCTTTTCTGAAAATGTGACGATATCTTACACCCCACCCCGTTGACACCGGCCTCCCCCGCGCATCATATTGAGGGGTTATCGTTCGTTCGTCGCCCGCATCACCCATAGAGCAGTCACGAGGAAATGAGCACCCGAATCGAAGCACCCCCCGCCGTCTCCCTGATGGAGGACATCCGCATCGAGGGCGCGCGGGAGCACAATCTCAAGGACATCTCCCTCAAGCTCCCGAGGGAGCATTTCATCGTCGTCACGGGGCCGAGCGGCTCGGGCAAGTCCTCACTTGCCTTCGACACCATCTACGCCGAGGGCCACCGCCGCTACGTGGAGAGCCTCTCCACCTACGCGCGGCAGTTCCTGGAGCGCGTGGACAAGCCTGACGTCGACTACATCGAGGGCATCAGCCCCGCCATCGCCATCGAGCAATACAACCCGGTGAATCATTCGCGCTCCACGGTGGGCACGGCGTCGGAGATTTACGACTACCTGCGTCTTCTCTTCGCCAAGGCCGGGAAGATCCACTGCCCCGACTGCGGGAGCGAGGTCGCGCCCGCCACGGTCGACGGAACCGTCGCGCTCCTGCTGGACGCCCACGCGGACGCAAGAGGGTTCGTTCTCTTCCCGATGGGAGAGGTCGACGCGGCGGATTTGCAGGAGGAACTCGAATCCCTCATGGCGCAGGGCTACGTCCGCGTGATGGTGGATGAGGAGATCGTGAACATCGGCCCTCCGCTTTTTGCGAGGCTGAAAGAAGAGGCCGAACCCGCGCCCAAAGCGAAGCGGCGGGGCCGTCCCCGCAAGAAAGCGCCTCGCGAAGAGAGGCCCGCCGTCGCGAATCACCGCGCGATCCGGGTGGTGGTGGATCGACTCAAATTCTCCACGAGAAACCGCGCGCGCCTGGGCGAATCGCTGGAGACGGCGTTTCGCGAGGGCGGCGGCGTCGCCGAGGTGCAGTTCGTCGACGGGCCGAGGCTTCGCTTCAGCCAGCGGCTCGAGTGCTGCGGAAACACCTTCGAGGAGCCCGTGCCGCACACGTTCAGCTTCAACAACCCCAACGGGGCGTGTCAGGAGTGCGGGGGGTTCGGGAACACGCTCAGCTTCGATGAGGCGCTCATCGTCCCCGAGCCCAGGAAAACGCTCGCCCAGGGGGCGGTGGAGCCCTGGACGAGGCCGCGCTACCGCCGCTATTTCGGCGAACAGCTGCAGGACGCCGCGAAGAACGAGGGCCTCGACATCCATACCCCTTGGGAGGAGATGCCCGAAGACCAGAAGAAGATGGTGTTCGAGGGCGCGGGGCAGTTTCTGGGCGTGTACGGGTTCTTCGAGAGGTTGAAGAGACGGAAGTACAAGGTCTGGGTGCGCGTGCTGATACGCCGCTACCAGAGCCTGCAGAAATGCGTCTCCTGCGGCGGCACGCGCCTGCGCCCCGAGGCGCTCTGGATACGGCTGGGCGATCGCACCATCGCCGACGTATGCGCCATGCCGGTGAGCGAGCTCAGGGAATACTTCGAGGCCCCGCCGCTCACGCCGGATCAACATGCGCGCGCGGGCGACGTGTTGAAGCAGGTGCGCGAGCGACTCGATTTCCTGCACAAGGTGGGCCTCGAATACCTGACGCTCGACAGGGAGACCAGGACCCTGAGCGGGGGCGAGCACCAGCGGATTAACCTGGCGAACCAGCTCGGCGCGCACCTGACGGGCACGCTCTACATACTGGACGAGCCGACCATCGGCCTGCACCCGAGGGACAACGCGCGCCTGGTGAGCATCCTGAAGGACCTGGTCGATCGGGGAAACACGCTGCTCGTGGTGGAGCACGACCGCGACGTCATCGACGAGGCGGACCACGTGGTGGACCTGGGCCCCGGCGCGGGCGAACGCGGGGGCGAGGTGGTTTTCTCCGGCCCCAGAGAAGAGCTCGATTTTTGCGAGCGGTCGGCGACGGCGAAGTTCCTGAGCGGCGAGCGCGAGATCAGCCCGCGGAAGATCAAGCGCGGAGATAACGGGAGTTGTTCGTATCTCTCGCTGCTGGGCGCGCAGGAGAACAACCTGAAAAAGGTGGACCTCCACGTTCCCCTGGGGCGTCTGGTGGCGGTAACGGGCGTCTCCGGCTCGGGCAAGAGCACGCTGGTGCACGACACGCTCTATCCCGCCCTCGCGCGCATCCTCGGCGAGTGGAAAGGCGCCATCGGCCGCTTCGAGCGGATAGAGGGTTTCGAGGAGCTCGATTCCGTGGTGCTGCTCGACCAGAGCCCCATCGGCAAGAGTCCCCGGAGCAACCCCATCACCTACCTCAAGGCCTACGATGCGATCCGCCGCCTCTTCGCCGAAACGCCGCTGGCGCGGAACATGGGCTACGGCCCCGGGCATTTCTCGTTCAACACGGCAGGCGGACGATGCGAGTCCTGCACCGGGAGCGGCATCCAGAAGATAGAGATGCACTTCATGGCCGATATCTTCATCCGCTGTCCCGATTGCGAGGGCAGGCGCTTCAAGCCCCAGGCCATGGAAATCCGGTACAAGGACAAGAACATCCACGACGTTCTGAACCTGACGGTGGACGAGGCCAGCCTCTTTTTCGATCACGTGCCCTCGGTGCTGAACAAGCTGCTCATCTTGAGGGACGTAGGCCTCAACTACCTGCGGATCGGCCAGCCCGTGAACACCCTCTCGGGCGGCGAGGCGCAGCGCCTGAAGATAGCGGGCCAGCTGGCCGCCAAGCCGCCCCGCGGCGTGATGTACCTGATGGACGAGCCGACGACGGGGCTGCATTTCCAGGACGTGGAGCGGCTTTTGAACGTGCTCACGCGCCTGGTGGGGCTGGGGAACACGGTGGTCGTCGTCGAGCATAATATGGACGTCATCCGCAACGCGGAGTGGGTGATCGACTTAGGCCCCGAAGGCGGCGAGCGGGGCGGCCGCATCGTCGCCGAGGGGACGCCCGGGGAGGTGGCGCAGAACCCCCGCTCGCACACGGGGGGGTTCTTGAGGAAGTATTTCGAAGAAGCGGTGGTGGGCTGATCATCTTAAGACGCCTCCTCACGCTTCGGCGCCTCGCGCTGGCCGCTTCGCTTCTCCTTGTCCTGTTGTTCTTCGGGTCGCGTTTTTCGCCGTGGCTCCGCCACCCGGTGGATTCCCTCCTGCTGGCCCAGGGGATGCTCGACGTGCGGCGCGGGGGCTGGCTCTCGCTCATCACGAAAAAGCCGGTAAGAGCCGAGGTTTCACTCGACGGCGTTTTGGCGGATTCCTATTCGCCGGGTGATTCCGTCGGCTGGGGCGGTGCGCCCGCGCGAGGCTGCGTCGTCCTCGTGCACGGCATGACCACGGCGGGCAAGGCGGATCATCGCCTCGTGGCGTTCGCGGAATCGCTCGCGAGGCTGGGGTTCACGGCGCTCGTTCCCGATCTGCCCGGCATGAAGCGGTTCCGCCCCGAAGAAGCGGACATCGCTCGCATCGAGCGGGCGTTCTCGTGGATCACGCGGGGCGGCGCGGGTTCTCATGAGAGGTGCAGCCTTCTGGCGTTTTCCTTTGCCGCCGGCCCGGCCCTCCGCGCGGCGGCGGGGCCGGCGATGGGCGGGAAGATGGCCGCGTTCATCGGCGTGGGCGCCTATTACGATCTCAAAAACGTGCTGAAACACCTCACCACGAGCGGCGGCCAGAACCGGCCCGCCTTCCCCGGCGGACTGCCCATCCGCCACGGCAAATGGCTCTTCCTGCGCTACAACACGGAACTCCTGGGCCTGGACGCCCACCGGGATAGCGTCGAAGCGATCGTTTCGAGAAAACGAAAAGATGAAGCGGCGGATATCGGCGATCTGCTCGCCGGAATGCCCGAGGGTGCGCGCGCGCTCCTCGCCCTGATGGAGAACAAATCCCCCGAGCGCTTCGAGGCGCTTTATGCGCGGCAAGATGCCGCGCAGCGCGCGCGCCTGCGGGAGTGGGGGATGCGCGACGTCGTTTCCGGGGTCCGCGGCAGGAAATTTTTCCTGCACGGGCGCGAGGACCCCTTCATACCGGCGTCGGAGAGCGTCCTGCTGGCGAGTCGCGCGCGGGAGACCTCGGGCGGTGAAGCATCAGCCTTGGTCTTCGGCGGTTTTCGCCACGTGGGCATCGAGGCGGACCTCTTTTCTCTCGCGCAGATTCTGGAAGGCGCGCGCTTTCTGGGTTTCATATCCGCCGTCCTGAGCGCGATGGAGGAGCGGTGAATGATTTGCGGAATCGCCCGGTCCGCATGGCGCGGCGCGGAAGTGGTGTAGTAGTCTACGGGCGGATTACACCTCAGGAGAAGAGGGCGTCGATATGAACGAGCAGAAGACCATCACCCGGGTGGCGAACGCGCAGTGGATGGGTGATCTGCGCGCGCGGATACAGGCGCGCGATTGCCCGGAGTTCTCGAGCGACGAGCCCGTGGAGCGCGGCGGCCTGTTCGAGCACCCCACCCCCGCCGAGTACATGCTCGGCGCGCTGACGGGCTGCGGCGCCGCGCACGTGGAGCTGTTCGCGAACGAAGTCGGCATGCCGCTCGATGACTGCGCCATCGAGGGAAAGCTCACCATGGAGCGGTTCGCGCCCGGCGACCCGCACGCCGAAAACGGGGGCGTCACCGGCGTGGAACTGGAGATAGAGGTGACCTCCGCGGGCTCTGCGGAGCAGCTCGAGGAGGTGAAGGAGAAGTTTCGCGCGGGCTGCATCCTGTATCTCTTCATGAGCACGGCGACGCGCGTGAAGGACAACTGGACGCTGAAGCGGCCCGGATAGCGGCCGTTCGGGAAGTCTTTACGAACACCAGAAAGCGGTTATGAACCTATCTACCCATGTCGTGGGC
>WTGD01000351.1 GCA_011523725.1 Nitrospinota bacterium | reverse complement strand
ATTTTGGCTTTGCCGCCACCTCGGTGAGCCTGCGCCTGCCCGCCCCCGATGGCCTGAGCAGCCGGCCCCCCAGGACGACGTGCGTCGCCTCGAGCATCCGCCTCCCGGTGCGCCGCGCCCCCATGGCGTCCTCGAAAACGAAGCGGCCCTCCTTCATCCGAAACACGGCGGCGTCGCCGCGCGCGCCTTTTTTAAGCGTCCCCACTTTCCCCTCGAGGCCAATCCACTCCGCGGCCGTCTGCGTGCTGAGCCGCACCACCTCCGCGAGAGGAAAGCCCAAGGCCAGGAACTTGCTCATGAGGCTGGGGAAATCATACACGGGCCCGTGGATGCAGTGCGTATGAAGGTCGGTGCTCAGGTTCCCCGGCATCAGGCCCTGCGCCATGGCGCGCTCCATGATCTCGAAGCTGAAGCTCGAACGCCCATGCGCCACGTCGAGAAGCACGCCCGAATCCCTCGCCGCCCAGACCGCGCGGCGCACCCGGCCTCTCCTGTCGAGTATGTTCTCCCGCCTGCCGTGAAAGGCGTGCGTGAGCACGTCGCCCGGGCGCAGGCGCTTCAAGATGCTCGGCAAGGATGACGGCGTGTCGCCCACGTGCACCATGAGGGGCACTCTCAGAAACTCCGCCGCTTCGAGCGCCGCGTCCAGGGGCTTCGAGCCGCTGCGCTCCACCACGTTATCGCTCAGGCGCACCTTCATGCCGATGAGGTATTTCCGGTGGGCCTGGTAGCACTCCACCGCCCTGTCCACGCGCAACGCGCGCATGTCGATGTTCTCGCCCAGGCCGTCTATCAGGAGCCCGCCTTCTGAGATGTTGAGATACGCGCGCACCGTCGGGCGCGCCTTCTCCAGGAACCATTCCTGAAAGCCCGGGTACATCTGCGCGCCGGCGCTGCCCGTATCGACCGCCGTCGTGACGCCGCGCGAGAGCATGGCGGCCTCCAGGTTCACGCCGTAGTGCGTAAAACCCTCGTAAAAATGGCAGTGGAGATCGACCAGGCCGGGGGTGACGATTTTGCCCCGCGCGTTGAGCGTCTGCCGGCCCCCGGGCTCGATGTGGGGCGACACCCTCCTCACGCGGCCGCGGACGATCTCGACGTCCATCGTCCCCTCGAGACCCTGTGAGGGGTCGACCACGTATCCGCCGCGTATGACGAGGTCCATGCTTAAAACTCCTCCGATGAAACATGGCGCGGGCCGATAGGCTCGGCGCACGCCGGTCAGTACAATAGCGCGTTTGCGGCATTATTCCCCCGGTAGCGTTGACACGCAATCGCCGGGGGGTGGATGATGAATCCATTAAACCTAGCGCTTTCTCAAAATTATCAAACCACCGGAGCCATGAAATGAGTCTGCAAACGGAAACCACGCTGCAATTCGACCTCGACGAAACCCAGAAGATGCTCCGCCAGACGGTGCGCGAACTCTCGGAGCGCTACATCGCCCCGCGGGCCGCCGACATCGACGAGAACGAGGAATACCCCGAAGACATCTACCAGCTCCAGAAAGAACACGGCCTGCTCGGCATCTTCTTCCCCGAGGAATACGGGGGCGGGGGCATGGGCTTTCTGGGCGGCTGCGTCGCCATCGAGGAGATCGCGCGCGTCTGCTCGAATTCCCCCCTGTTCATCGTGCTCAACATGCTCTCGAGCCGCGTCATCGACCTGAGCGGCACGCAGGCGCAGAAAGACCACTACATGACGGGCCTCGCGAAAGGAGAGCTCAGGGGCTCCTACGCCCTCACCGAGCCTCACGCGGGCTCGGACGCCGGCAACATCCGCACCCGCGCCGTCAAGGAGGGCGACGAGTGGGTCATCAACGGCACCAAGTGCTTCTGTACGGGGCCCGACAAGGCGGACTTCATCACCGTCGCCGCCAAGACCGACCCCCACGCGGGCACGCGCGGCATCACCTATTACATCGTGCCCACCGACGCGCCGGGCTTCAGCATCGCCAAGCACGAGCGCAAGATGGGGATGCGCGGCATCGCGACCTGCATGCTCAATCTGGACAACGTGGCCGTCCCGCTCGAGAACCAGGTGGGCGAGCTCAACGCGGGCTTCAAGACCGCGATGATCGGCTTCAACCAGATGCGGCCCGCCATCGGCTCGCGCGCGGTGGGCCTGGCCCAGGGCTGCCTCGACTACGCGGCCAACTACGCCAAGGAACGCGAGGCCTTCGGCAAGCCCATCGCCCAGCACCAGGCCGTTCAGTTCATGCTCGCCGACATGTTCATGGACATCGAGGCGGCGCGGCTGCTCGTCTACCGCGCGGCCGCCATGGTGGACGCAGGCCAGATCGGCAAGGAAAACGCCAGGTATTTCTCGACGGCCAAGACCTACGCCGCCGACATGGCGATGAAGTGCGCGATAGACAGCATCCAGGTCCTCGGCGGTGCGGGCTACATGAAGGACCACCCGCTCGAGCGGTTCATGCGCGACGCCAAGCAGATCCAGATCGTCGAGGGAACGAGCCAGATACAGCGGATGATCATCGCCCGGAACCTGCTCGACCTCTAGGAGCAGCCGAGGTGACGGGAAGTCCGGATTCCGGGGGCGCGTTCGAGCTCACTCCTGCCCAGCGGATGCTGGCCGATACGGTGTATGAGCTGAGCCGCCGCCACGTTGCGCTGCGCGCCGCGGAAATTGACGAAAACAACGAATACCCCGAAGACGTTTTCCAGCTCCTGAAAGCTCACGACCTGCTCGGCCTCTACGTCCCCGATACTTACGGCGGGGCGGGTCTGGGAATACTCGAAACCTGCCTCGCCATCGAGCAGATGGCGCGGTTTTGTTCGAACTCTCCCCTTTTCTTCTCCGTCCACCTGCTCGCCACGCGGCCCGTCGCCATCGGCGGAAGCGAGGCGCAGAAAAAGACCTACCTCACCGGCGTTGCCCGGGGCGAGTTGCGGCCCGCCTTCGCACTCACCGAGCCGCACGCGGGTTCCGACGCCGCGAACATATCGACCAAAGCAGAAAGGGACGGGGACTCATGGCTCATCAACGGTCAGAAATGCTATTGCACGGGTTCGAGCGTCGCGGACTTCATCACCGTGGCGGCGAAGACCGAGCCCGACCAAGGGGCGCGGGGCATATCGTTTTTTATCGTTCCCAGGGGCGAGTTCCGGGTGGGCCGCCATGAGCGGAAGATGGGGATGCGGGGCATCCCGACCTGTGAGGTCTTCCTCGAAAACTCGCGAGTTCCCTTGGAGAACATGATCGGCGAGCGCGGCCTCGGCTTCAAGACCGCCATGCTCGGCTTCAACCAGGCGCGGCCCGCCATCGGCGCGCGGGGCGTGGGTCTGGCGCAGGGCTGTCTCGATTACGCCGGAAACTACGCGAAGGAGCGCGAGGCCTTCGGGGAGCCCATCGCGCAGCACCAGGCCGTGCAATTCATGCTCGCCGACATGTTCATGGAAACCGAAGCGGCCCGCATGCTCGTTTACCGCGCCGCCTCGATGGTGGATAATGGCCGCTACCAAAAAGAAGACGTGCATTTCATCTGCGCCGCGAAATGCTACGCCACCGACGCCGCCATGAAGGCCGCCGTGGACGGGGTTCAGGTGCTCGGCGGGGCGGGTTACATGAAGGACCACCCGCTCGAGCGGTTCATGAGAGACGCCAAGCAGTTGCAGATCATCGAGGGGACCAACCAGATTCAGCGCATGGTCATCGCCCAGAATATGTTGAGTTTATAGTTCCACATCCCCATTACGGAGATTCGAGATGAACCAGATGATTGAAATCCTTCAACCCACCTCTTTCATACGCGCGGGCGACCACCCCCTGGCGGAAAGACCCGACGACCTGGGGGGCCTCCGAATCGGCTTCTTCCACAACAACAAACCCAACGCCGACGTTCTGCTCGAGCGGATCGAGGATCTTCTCGCCCGCGAAGACGAGACGCTGCGCTTCATTCGCTGGGGAAAGCCGAATCCCACCCTGCCCGAGGACCGGTTGGAGGAATTCATCGAACAGGTGGACGTCGCCGTCTGCGCTGTGGGCGACTGAGGGAGCTGCACGTCATGGAGTATCCATGACTCGGTGGAGATGGAAAAAGCGGGCGTCCCGACGGCCACGTTCTGCTCCAGTGAATTCTCGGCCCTGGGCGCGAACGAGAGAACGGCCTTAGGCATGCCCGGCCTCCCGATAGTCGTCGTGGCGCACCCGGTGGGCGGCATCCCGCCCGAGGAGGCGCGCGCCCTGGGCGATGGCGCGGTGGAGGAGGTGCGGCGCATCCTCACGAGCGACGCCGAATCGCTCAGGCGAGAATACCGCGAGCGCGAGTACGTCCCGCCACGCAAGACCGTGCGCCACAAGGCGCTCTTCGCATAGGCGGGGCTTCGACATGAACGACCACTCTCAGGAAAATGTTGCGTTCGAGAGCGAGCGCGTGAAGGTGCGCGACACGCCAGAAGCCCTCGCGCGCCTGCTCGAAGCGAGAGGCTGGGGCGACGGCCTGCCCGTCGTCCCCCCCACGCCCGAGCGCGTCGCCAGAATGGTGGAGGGTGCAGGGCTCGCGCCTGATGTGGAAATCGGCCTCATGCCCCCTCGGCAGGGCGTCATCACGGTCGAGGCTCTCGCCGTGAACGCCGTGATGGCCGGTTGTCATCCTGCGTACATGCCCGTTCTGCTGGCGGCGGCCCGCGCGGTGCTCGAACCCGAGTTCTCGCTGCACGCCATTCAGGCGACGACCCATCCGGTGGCGCCCCTCATCATCGTGAACGGCCCCATCGTCGAGGAAATCGGGCTGAACGCCGAGTATGGATGTTTCGCCCCCGGAAACCGCGCGAACGCGACCATCGGCCGCGCGATGCGCCTGACGCTTCTGAACGTGGGCGGCGCGAGCCCCGGTGTTCTGGACCGCGCCACGCAGGGCTCGCCCGCCAAATACGCGTTCTGCATCGCCGAGAACGAAGCAGTTTCCCCCTGGGAGCCGCTGCACGTCGAACGCGGCTTTGCGCCCGATGAGAGCGCCGTGACGCTCGTGGGCTGCGAGGGACCCCACAACATCAACGACCACGTGAGCCACACGGCGGAGGGCATCCTCGCCACCGCCGCCGACACCATGGCCGTCATGGGGTGCAACAATTTCTATCTGAGGGGAGAACCCGTTCTCGCTCTCGGCCCCGAGCATGCGGCGACCATTGCGGGGGACGGCCTCACGAAGGCGGACGTGAAGGGGAGAATTTTCGAACTCGCCCGTAAGCCCGTGCGCCAGCTAAAGCGCGGCGCCATGTGGGGGATGCAGACCTGGGGCGAGGAAATCGCCGAACACGAGGAAGACGACGACTTCGAAATCCCGCTTCTCGACAAGCCCGAGGATTTGCTCCTCATCGTGACGGGCGGAGCCGGCAAGCACTCGTGCTACATGCCCACCTTCGGCCCCACGCGCTCGGTAACAAGGAAGATCGACACGAGCGGATAAGGTTGGAATTACCGACCAGAGTGAAATTCACTTTCCCCTTGAGGGGTTTGTTGAAAAACCTCTTCCCAACTCGAAATTGATCACCAGCGTCATTACGGCGTTATTGTCGCTCCTATTGTAGGTCGGACATATATGTCCGACATATATGCGACCCTGCCTCTTTTGCCACCCGTCAAGGGCCGCATATATGCGGCCCCTACACGTGTTTTGACATCCCGACCAAAGGGGGAGTGGCTCGGCCCGACCCGCAAGGGCCTTTTCAACAACCCCGATGGAGACAGACCGACGGGACAGAACACGAGCGCGCGCAGAAGGAGGATTCAACGCCCTGGCGGCGAATACGCTCGGAAACGCTTCCGCCGAAACCTAGGCGGGCGAGGGCAAAAGGGCCTCGGCCTGCCCCACGACGGATTCCAGAAAGCTCTCATCGGGAGAAACGCACGCCAGCACCCTGAGGCCGAGAAACAGACCGAGCAGGGACTTCGACGTCTGCGTCGGATCGACTTTTGGGGAAATCTCTCCACAAGCCTGGCCCCGCTCGATGGAAGCGCAGAAGAACTTCGCCATGCCGGCGAAGGCGTCGGCCACCAAAGTAGCCACCTCCTCATCGTGCGCCCCAAGCTCCAGGGCGGCGTTGACCTCAAGACAGCCCTCTCGCGAACCACCTTTCAGCGCAACGGAGGCGGCGGCGTCGAAAACGGCCAGCACCGCCCCGCGCGGCGAGTCGTCCTTTTCGAGTTCTGCAATCGGCTCTGCGCGATGGAGGCGGTCATAATGGCGGAGCGCCCGGAAGAACATCTCACGCTTATCGCCGAATGCGTGGTATAAACTACCTCGAAAGAGGCCCGTCGCCTCCTCGAGATCCCGAATCGACGTCGCCGAATAGCCATGCCGCCAGAACTGCCTCATGATTTTCGTTAAAACCTCGTCCATCTCGTACTTTGGCATTTTTCCCACGGGTCCTCTCCTCGTCCGCTCGTTGAGGCATGGCGCTCATGCGCATGCCGCATTGCGGTTTGGCGGTTCTAATCATCACCACGAGTCAAAACTTATCACACGAAAAATCCGATTTCACGAAAAATCGCACCCCTTCGGCGCTGTTGAAAACCCCCCTGCTCCCCATTTTTCAGAGAGATAATGGCAATGCTCCCCGGCGAGGGAGTTTTTGACAGATCCCTCTCCGGATGGCTTCCAAGGTTCTTCAGGAACCTCAACCCAAAGTTTTTTGTTGTCCGGCGTCGCGCAACAAATCCACCCGTTTGCGTTGCCTCGGGTTCGGCCCCGTGCTAGATTTCCGTTTCCGGGGAAGATGACCTTTCTTTTCTGATGAGATGCGAGGGGGAGCACCCATGGCGAAACAACAAATCAACTCCGAGAAGGTAAAGCCGGTCGCCGCGTATTCCACGGGCTGGAAGGTATCGAACGGACATCTCATCATGCTGGCGGGCCAGGTGGCGGTCGACGTGGACGGCAACACGGTCGGTGGCGACGACATCAGGGGCCAGACCCGGCAGGTGTACGAGAACATCAAGGCCGCGCTGGAGGCGGCGGGCGCCGGGATGGCGGACATCATCCGCCTGACGGTCTATATCACCGACCCCGCGAATGTCCCGGGATGCATGGAGGTGCGGCAGACATACTTCAACGAGCCGTACCCGGCGAGCACGCTCCTGATCGTGAGCGGACTGGCGAAACCCGAATGGCTCATCGAGATCGACGCGATCGCCTTCGTGGAAGACTAGAAACATGAGCAGCCGCAGGTCCATCGCCGACGCGCTCGTGCTCGTCAAAGGAGGCGGCGACCTCGCCACCGGCGTGGCCCACCGCCTCTACCGCGCGGGTTTTCCGGTCGTTATCACCGAAATCGAAAACCCCACCATGGTGCGTCGCACCGTCTCCTTCGCCGAGTGTCTGTATGCGGATGAATGGAAAGTGGAGGGCGTGACCTCCGCCCGGGCGGGCGGCGAAACCCCTGCGGAAAAGGCGCAGAACGCCCGCGCCACTCTGGAGACGGGATCGATTCCGGTGATGGTGGACCCGCGCGCCGAGGTGGTCGGTGAAATTCGGCCCGCCGTCGTGGTCGATGCGATTCTGGCGAAGCGAAACCTCGGCACGCACATCGACGACGCGGAGGTCGTGGTCGGCCTGGGACCGGGCTTCACGGCGGGCGTGGATTGCCACGCCGTTATCGAGACATCCCGGGGGCACGACCTGGGGCGGGTGATCCTGGAGGGCGCCGCGAAGCCGAACACCGGCGTTCCGGGCCCCATCGGCGGCTACACCACCGAGCGGCTGCTGCGCGCGCCCCAAGCCGGCGTATTCACCTCCATCGCCGGGATCGGCGACGTGGTGCGGGCGGGAGAAGCCGTCGCCCGCGTAGACGGGGCGGAGGTGCGCTCCGCCATCGACGGCGTTTTGCGCGGGCTTCTGAGAGACGGTATCGAGGTGACCGCGGGCTTCAAGGTGGGCGACGTCGACCCGAGGGCCGAGCCCGTTCATTGCCACACGATATCGGACAAATCGCGCGCCATCGGCGGCGGCGCGCTCGAGGCCATCATGATGTTTCTGTTCGGCGTTTCAGCCATGGAGTATGCGAATTGACTACCGAAATCTTGACCGAAACGGTGAAAAACGGAACCTACCGGATCGGGCGCAGTGAAATCCCCATCAACGAAACCAACGGGAACTCCTTCGTTCCCCCGGCGCAATTCTACCTGGCGGCGGGCGACGCGCTCGAACGCATCGCGTGGGCGGTGAGCGGGAACCTGCCCGTCCTCCTCGTGGGAGAGACCGGCGTCGGCAAGACCCTCTCGGTGCGCCACCTCGCCCACATGACGAACAACGGCTTTAGGCGCGTGAACCTGAACGGCATGACCACCGTCGATGAGTTCGTGGGAAAGCTGATGATCAACGAACAGGGCACTTATTGGGTGAACGGCATTCTGGTCGACGCCATGCAATCGGGCGACTGGCTGCTCATCGACGAGATCAACGCCTGTCTGCCCGAAATCGCCTTCTGCCTGCACAGCCTGCTCGACGACGACCGCATGATCGTCTTATCCGAATACGACGGCCGCATCGTCAAGCCCCACCCGAATTTCAGGCTTTTCGCCAGCATGAACCCGCACGAGGACCGCAGATACGGCGGCACCAAGCCCCTGAACGAGGCGCTTCTGGACCGCTTCCCGGTCACCGTGAAGATGGACTACCTGCCCTTCGACGCGGAAGTCGAGGTCATCATGCAGCAGAGCGGGAACCGCGACGAGGAACTCATCAAGCGCATGGTGCGCGTGGGCCACGACGTGCGCGAGGCCATGCAGAACGAGAAGGTGTTCTGCACGTTCAGCACCCGGCGCCTCATCGACTGGGCGCGCATGGCGGCGCAGTTCGACCCCATGGAAGCCGCGGTCTCGACGATTTTCAGCAAGGTCAACTCTTTCGACGCCAAAGTGCTCGAGGACATCGTAGACAACCACTTCTAGCCGGGAGATGAGGCATGGAACGC
>WTGD01000320.1 GCA_011523725.1 Nitrospinota bacterium | reverse complement strand
GACTGGACTCGCGCGCGCCAACCACGCGCGGGCATGTTATGATGCCGCATCATTATTGGCAAACGGAATATTTCTGCTCTGCATTCGCTCTTGGAGGGATAGGAATGGGTTGCAATATCGCACGGCTTGGTCACATGGGAATCCATGTGAGTGATGTGGAACGCTCCATCAAGTTTTACCGGGATGTGGTGGGGCTCAAGTTGACGGGCAAGTGGGGTCCTCCCGATTTTTTCCGTCCGATTTGTTTCATGCGCTGCGCGGAAAAACACCATACCCTGGTTCTTTTCGAGTTGTCCGAAGATGCCGTTAAAGCGGGATTGACCACAACCGACTCTGAACATCGGACTGATGTAGGATTGCACCATATCGCTTTTGAGGTAGATGACCGCGAAAATTGGCTGCTCGCCCAGGAACATGTCAAATCCTGTGGTGTGGAGTTCGTCTCCGGCCCATACGTTCATGCGCATGAGGGGCTGGATGAGAACGGGTTCATCGGCGGAAGCGGAAGTCATGCGTTCTATTTTCTCGACCCCGACGGCAACCGGATAGAAATCTATTGCTGGATGATGCGCGTCACCAAGCCGAGCGTTTCCGCTCCTACCCCCGATCTCTAGAAATTGGAAGGTTTCCTCACAAATGAGTCAAAATGAAGAGCGCATCGTCAACGCGGACGCTCTGCGCGATTTGATGGAGCGTATCCTGGCGGCCGCGGGATGTTCGCACGAGCAATCGATGACGACGGCCGACGTATTGATAGAAGCCGACCTCAGGGGCTATTCCACCCACGGCCTCATACGCCTGCCGAACATGATTCGAAGAATCCAGAGCGGGATGATCAACGCCAAGGCTCGGCCCCATATCGTGCAAGAGCGGGAAGGGTCCGCGCTGGTCGAGGGCGATCGGGCCATGGGGCCCGTAGGGGCGACCTATGGTGCGAGTCTCGCGGCTCGAAAGGCGGAAAAAGCGGGTTCTTGCGCCGTGGGCGTCGTGAACAGCGACCATATCTGCATGACGGGCTATTACGCGGAGCGAATCGCCAGGGCCGGTTGTGTGGGAATCATAGCGGGCGTCACGCAGCCGCTCGTTCACCCTTTCGGGGGAGTGGAGCGCCTTATGGGCACCAATCCTTTTTCAATCGCCGTTCCCAGGAATGGGGACGAACCCATACTTCTCGATTTCGCGACGAGCGCCATTCCTTTCGGGATGATCCTGAAAGCGAGCGTAACGGGAGAACCAATTCCCGAAGGCGTGGCGGTGGGGCCGGATGGCGAGCCGACGACGGACGCCAAAACGGCCGCCGCGGGCGCGGTCGCGCCTTTCGGGGGGCACAAGGGTTACGGCCTGTGCTTGTTGATCGGTCTTCTGGCGGGGCCTTTGCTCGGAGCCAAGGTCGGCAAGCCACTCAGCCAATCAGTGGATGAGGGACATTACGACAAGGGGGATTTGTTCATTGCCATCGACCCGTCCGCCTTTGGGGATCCGAAGATGTTCAGGGAAATGGTGGAGGCCCATGTCGGCGAGGTGAAGAACACGCGCAGGGCCCCCGGCGTGGAGGAGATTCGCGTGCCCGGGGAGCGCAGCTTCAGGGAGAAGGAAAGAAGGCTGCGGGAGGGAATCTCCGTGGGAGACGGCGTATGGAAGCAGGTGTCAGAGCTCGCGGAAGAGCTCAAAGTGGCGATGCCCGTCTGATACCGACCGAAGTTTCGTATTCCTGAATGAATAGTTTCGAAATATCTCGTTTCATCCTGAAAGTTGCTGTCTCCTGCCGGTTTTTCTTTCTTGGCGATGACTTGCGCGGGGGTCTGGAGTCTCGCATCACCAGGCATAAGGGATGAATTTCGTGGTGACTGATTTTTTTGCGCATGTCGTATCCTGGGTGGAGAGGGAAAACCACAGGTTCATCGGGATCTTGCGAGGTTTGAGCGAGCAGGAGTGGCGCGCTCCCACCTTTTGTCCGAACTGGTGTGTGGCCGACGTGGTGGCGCATATGACACTCGGCGCGCATTTCTATGCGCACGTCATCCCCGCCGGCGCCGCCGGACGCCTGGAGATGCCTTTCGGGGCCAGGGATCTGGAATCGTTCTGGGCGTATCGAAAGGAAGTGGGGGATGAACTTGTCGCCTTATCAGCCGATGAGCGTATAAACGCCTTCGCAGAAGCCGTATGGGGGTTGCAAGAAGTCTTTCAGGGGGTTCGGCTCGATGATCTGGACAAACAAGCCTGGCACTGGCTCGCGCCGTGTCCGATACGCACGTTTCCCGGGCAAAGGCTGTACGAATTGATTCTCCACGACTGGGACATTCGAAATCAGCCCGATAGCGCTCTGCACCCTTCGTCCTTGTCCATCGCAGTGGACTGCCTGGCCGAGCGTTTCCCCATCTTCTTCGGTGCGCGGGGAGACAGAGATTTCAGTGGAAACATTTGCTTCGAGACGAAACAACCGGATCGGAATTGGACGCTTCGCATTGAGAAGGGTAATCCTGAAATCGCGTTTTCTGAGAGTGGAGATTACGACGCGCGCGTCGTATGCGATGGAAGCGACCTCGTTCTGCTCACTACCGGGCGAGCGAGTCTGGAGGACAAGGAAAAAGCAGGCCGCCTCCGCATCGAGGGAGATAGGACGCAGGCCGCCCTGGTGTTGGATGTCTTGAGTCGGCCATTTTGAAGCTTGCTACGCTTGAGGAGTCCCTTTCGGCGCTTCATAGACGAACAAGCTCATGAAGATGCAGCACACCAGACCGAATGCTATCCCGATGAAGGGAATCATGTAGCTCCCTGTATAGTCGAAAATAAAACCCGCCAGCGGTGGGCCGATGAACCCCCCGAGACCGAAGAAAATTTCGAGCAGGCCGATAGTGGCTCCGAACGAGGGGCCTCTGAACGCATCGGCGGACATGGAGGAGTAGCATACGCTCATTCCGCCGAGGCCCATTCCATACACGATTATGAATACCCATCCCATCAGGATTTTCGGCGACATATGAGGAATGGACAGCAAAATAGCGATTCCGCAAACAGTAATGAACGACGAGAGCGCCTGGGCGCGCTGCCTGCCGATGAAATCGCTCAGCCAGCCCATGGAAAACGTGGCGAGCATCCGGATCGCGCCCAGCATCCCGAAGAAAAAAGCCGCCAGAGCCGTGCTGTACTCGGCGTCGACCAGATAGAGCTGGAGTTGGCTCAATATCGAGTTGTTGTTCAGCCCCATGAAGAAAACGATGATGAGGAGCGTCCAGAAATTCTTCTCCCGGTAGACTTGGTGAAACACTACAAGCAAAGGAGGGATGGGTGATTTTTCGCTTGCTTTGAATGTTGGATGAGCGGGAAGCTTGTCTTCCCCGTCGATGTGCTGCCCCACATCTTCGGGGCCTCTACGGAGTAAAAGCGCCGTGAGAGGGACGACGATGAAGAGCACTGCCAAGCCGAAAATCAGATAGGTCAGGCGCCAGCCTTGGGTGGAGATGAGCCATTCGATGAGAGGGATGAAAAGCAGAATACCTGTTCCGCTGCCCGAGAGAGCTAGTCCCGTGGCGAGACCCCGTTTTTTCTGAAACCACTGGGGCATGAGGGCGCTGTGCATTGCAAAACCGCTCAGCGCCATTCCGATTCCCACGAACAGACAGGGAACGAGGTAGACGTGCCAGAGTTCGCTGATGAAATAGGCCAGCGTGAAGCCGACACCGACGAGAACAGAGCCCCAGGGCATGACCGCGCGCGCCCCTTTTTTATCGAACAAGTTGCCCATGATGGGGCTGAACAGCGCGTAGCTGCCCAGCATCAGGGCGTAGGCCCCGCCCAGAGCGCCGCGCCCCCAGCCGAACTCCTGGATAAGGGGAACCTGAAAGATGGAAAATGAAAAACGCGCCGTTTGATGAAACGCCATGGCCGTGAAGGACGTGCCCACGATAATCCATCCGTAGTATATCCACGGACGCGTGGTTTTCCCCCTCGTCATGCCGGGCCTCACCTCTCGGTGCTGTAGACGAAATGACAGACGAGGAGCGCAACCACCTGGAAAATGACCACGATGCAGAAGGGCAGAACATAGCTTCCCGTGTAGTCGAACATGAAGCCCGCCATCGGGGGGCCGATGAATCCCCCGAGACCGAAACAGATTTCCAGGATACCGACGATGACGCCGAACGAACGTCCGCCGTAGGCGTCTGCGCACATGGCCGCATAAGAGGTCGACATGCCGCCGACACCGAAACCGTAGGTGGCGGCGAATAAAAAGGCGAGGACGACGCCGTCACCCGTATGTGGCACGGAAAGCAAGATGAGGACACCGAGTCCAGAGAGGAAAAGGGCGATGGCCTGGGCCCTTTTGTGCGATATGCGATCGCCTGCCCAGCCCATGGCCACGCTGCCCAGAATCCGGATGGCACCCGTGAGCCCGAAAACGAAAGCGCCGAACGCGGTGCTGAAATTCGCATCGACGAAGAATATCTGAAGCTGGCTCCAGATGGAGTTGTTGTTGAGGCCGATGACGAAAACGAGGACCATCAATGCCCAGAAATTCTTCTCCCGCATTACATGCCGGAATACTTCCCCCACTTTCTGGGAGCTGGAGGCGGGTGGTTTTGGAAACCCGGCGGCTTCTTCGTCCGATGCGCCGTCGATGTTCTGTCCGACGTCGGCGGGGTGATTTCTGAGCAAGAGCAGTTTGAGAGGCAGGATGAGGAGAAGTATCGATGCGCCGAAAATCAGGTAGGCGTAGCGCCAGCCGAAAACGGCGATGAGCCTTTCGATGGTGGGCATCAGGATTAATGAGCCGATGCCGATGCCCGAGAGGGCGATGCCCATCGCCAGCCCCCTGTTTCTGAAGAACCATCGCGGCATGATTGCGCTGTGCGTTACGAAACCGCTCATCGCGATGCCCACGCCGATCATGACGCCAATGAACACATACACGTGCCAGAGCGAGGAAATGAAAAAACCCAGCGCGAGTCCCACACCGATCAACACGGAGCCCCACGGGATCAGGGCTCTCGGGCCTTTTCTCTCTAAAATGGAGCCCGCCTTCGGGCTGCAGATGGCGTAGAGGCTCATACACACGGCGAATGCGCCGCCCAGCGCGCCTCGGCTCCAGCCGAATTCTTCGATGAGGGGAACCTGAAACAGGGAAAAGGAAAAAGTGGCCGCCATGTGGAAGGCCATGGTGGTGAACGATACGCCGACGATCACCCACCCATAGTATAAACCGCCTGTTCGCCCGCGCCTCGCGGAGTGGCCCGAAGCTGAACTGGAATCGCCGGAATCGCTCAAGAACTCGCCTTTCTATTCGTATTTTTCAAAAGCATGGGTATAATGGCGCTACTCTAATGGGTTTTTGTTCATTCAGGAAGCGCCGCGGGGGTTCGAGGTGGATAGTGCCGGGTTCATTCAAAAATTGACGGATGCGGTTGGGGAGGAATTCATCCACACCGATCCGGTGGCGCTCAGGACGTATGATTGCGACGGCCTCACGATCTACAAGGGCATCCCATCGGCCGTCGTATTGCCCGTGAGCACCGAAGAAGTCCGTCAAATCGTGGAAATATGCCGTGAGTATCGCGTGCCCCTGATCGCCAGAGGAGCGGGCACTGGCCTCTCTGGTGGCGCGACGCCTCTGCCGGGCGGTGTGCTCATCGTCTTCACGCGGATGAACAAAATTCTGGAACTCGACTATGAGAACCGTCTCGCGCGCGTGCAGCCGGGTGTGGTGAACCTCCACCTCTCCCGCGAGACGCTGCCGCATGGTTTTCATTATGCGCCTGATCCATCGAGCCAGGCGGCCTGCACCATCGGCGGCAACGCGGCGGAAAATTCCGGCGGCGCGCATTGTTTGAAATACGGAATGACGACGAACCACATCATGGAGATGACAGTTGTTTTACCCACGGGCGAGGTGGCGCATCTGGGCGCGGACGGGGAGGATTCACCGGGCCTTGACCTGCGTGGGTTCTTCATTGGTTCCGAGGGCACGTTCGCTGTCATTACGGAACTCACCGTACGACTCACCCCGAACCCCGAGAGCGTGCGCACCATGCTCGCTTGTTTTGCGAAGGTGGGGGATGCCTGCCGGACGGTGAGCGACGTCATTGCGGCAGGGGCCGTGCCCGCCGCGATGGAGTTGATGGATCGCTACACCATCGAGGCGGTCGAGACGGTGGTGCAGGCGGGTTATCCCAGAGACGCCGAGGCCGTCTTGCTGATCGAACTCGACGGCCTGCCGTCCTCCATCAGGCCGCTCGAAACGCTGATTCGAGATATCAGCGAGAAGAACAACTGCTCCTCATTTCGTATTGCGCAGACAGAAGAAGAGCGTGAGGGCCTCTGGATGGGCCGGAAAAAGGCGTTCGGTGCCTTCGGGGTGATCGCTCCGAGTTACTACTGTCTCGACGGCACGGTTCCCCGCTCGAAGCTGGCGCAGGTGCTCGAGGAATTCGACGAAATTGCCTCTAGCTACGATTTGCGCATCACGAACGTCTTTCACGCCGGAGACGGGAGCTTGCACCCCAACGTTTTGTTCGACGACCGCGTGCCCGGGGAGACCGAGCGTGCGATAGAGTGCGGAGCGGAGGTGCTTCGCGCGTGCATACGCGCAGGGGGCGTGCTCTCGGGCGAGCACGGCATCGGCATCGAGAAGATCAGGGAGATGAAGGACCAGTTCGATGAACCTACGCTCGAAATCATGGAGCGCGTGCGAGACGCCATCGACGAGGATGGCTTGATGAACCCCGGCAAACTCATACCCGATGAGGAGAACGTGTTCCCGGTTGCTCACAGCGGCGCCATCGCCCGCATGGGCGGGGGGATGACGAAGTAGGATACCCATGGCTCTCAAACTCGACTCGTTCGCTCAATCCATTGAAGCAGATTCAGGCGACTCCGTTTTGTTGTCGGATGAAAGGGCGGAGTCTTTCCGGCTGGGGGCCAAAACGCCCTCTGTCGTGGTGAGTCCTGCCGATCACGAAGCTCTTTGCCACGTTCTCACACGCGCGAACGAAGCGGGCCTGACCGTATTCCCCTGGGGAGGAGGCACGGGCAGAAGAACGGGGTATGCGCCCGATAGGTACGACGTGGCGCTCTCTCTGGAACGCATGTCCAAGGCGGTGGAGTTTCTGAAAGACGACCTCACGGCCGTGGTGGAAGCGGGAATGAGCGTCGAGGACCTCGATAGGCTGACAGGCGTTGAGGGCCAGACGGCGGGCCTCGATCCTCCGAATCCGGGAACCTCCACGGTGGGGGGAGCCGTCATCGCGGACCGTTCGGGCCCCATGCGGGTGCGCTGGGGCAAGGCGCGCGACCGCGTGATGCGCATGAAGGTGGCCTTGGCCGACGGCGCGACCCACACCTACGGCGCATTGGTGGTAAAAAACGTCACCGGCTACGACATGAACCGTCTCTTGTCGGGAAGCTGGGGGACGCTGGCCGTCGTCACCGAGTTGGCGATTCGCCTGTACAAAGCCCCCGAACACATTGGAGCGAGGGCCGCCGGTTTTGCGTCTACAGACGCCGCGTTCAAGGCCGCCCGCGCGTTGATGGCATCGCCTCTCATGCCCGTTTGGGTGGAAGTTTTGGACGAAGCGCGCATGGCTTCGCTTGCGTCGGTAGGTGGCATCGGCTTGCCCGGCCCCGTGAGCTTGCTGGCTTCATTCGGGGATTTCGAACAAGGGTTGAACGATCAACTGGCCCGCTTCGAGGAAATTCTCACGAAAGAGGGCGCAGATGATATTTTGCGTCTTGAAGACGAGGAAACCGTGCGCTTGGGCCGGGCTCTGGCCGATCCGCCGGATGGGGAGTTCTCAGATTCCGAGGCGCTCGCGTTCAGGACCTCGGGCCGACTCGATCAACTCCCCCGTTTCGCGGAGGCGGCGAGACGAGCCGCAGAATCCGGTAAATACCGCTTCGCCATCGCAGCGCACGCGGGTAGCGGCGTTCTGCGCTGCTGGCTGGCGCCCGAGGATGAGGGGTCCTCTCCGTTCGAAGCGTGGCGCGTTTTCTCCTCCCTTTGCAGGGAGGGGAGGGATGAAGCGCAATCCCGCTCTGTTCATCTGCGCTTGGATTCCGGGCCGGACTCGCTCAAAGAGCAGATATCCGTGTGGGGTGAGGACGCGCTCGAGCCCGCGGCTCTGCAGGTGATGTGCAATATCAAGAAGACCTATGACCCCAAGGGGATTTTGAGTCCCGGCCGCTTCGTGAGCCGGATGTAGGAGGAATGGGCCAGGTGGCCACAGACCAAAAAGCAGGTTTCGCGCAAGTTTTTCCCGAATACGAGAATCCCTTCGTCGGCCCGGACGCTCCCGACAGGGAGATGATTCAGCGCTGCATCCATTGCGGGTTCTGCGGCACGAGTTGTCCCACCTTCACGCTGCTCGGCAACGAGATGGACTCCCCGCGCGGGAGAATCTACCTCATGCGCATGGTGACGGACGGTGAGATGGCTCCCAACGAGACGGTGATGAAACACCTCGATCGCTGCCTGGATTGCCGTGCCTGTGAGACGGCGTGCCCATCGGGCGTACCATATGGCTCATTGATAGAGGCGGCGCGCGAGGGACTCGAAAAGGTGCGAAAACGATCTCTCTCAGCGCGGATTTTCAGAAGATTCCTCTTCCGCTGGCTCTTGCCGAACAGGACGCTGCTCAATCTGGCAGGCGTGGCCACCCGGCTGTATCAGACCACGCTTTTGAACAGCGTGGTGAGAGGCTTGGGTCTGTTGCCCAAAAAACTGGCCGAACTCGAACCCATGATGCCCCAAGCTCCGCCCATATCCTCGATGAGGGCCCTCCCTGCGGAAGTAGCGCCCATCGGGGAGGAAAAATACCGCGTCGCCTTCTTCGGCGGGTGCATTCAATCCACCCTGTTCGGCGATGTGAACCGGGCCGCCATACGCGCGTTGGCGGCGAACGGGGTGCGCGTCGTGTTTCCCGCCGCGCAGACATGCTGCGGCGCGTTGCAGGCACATGCCGGAGACAGGGAGGCGGCGAGAATCCT
>WTGD01000168.1 GCA_011523725.1 Nitrospinota bacterium | reverse complement strand
GAACGGGATTTGGCGGCAGGCTCACACTCCGGAACGTGCCCACGGTGATCAACGCCGCCTACAACGAGTCCCAGTTCTGGGACGGTCGCGCGGGCAGCCTCGAGGAACAGGCCAAAGGCCCCATTCTCCATCCGAGCGAGATGGCCTCCAGTGAGGAGAAAATCGTCCGCACGCTCGGGGCGATCCCGGAATACCGGGAGCGGTTCACAGCGGCGTTCGGAAGCCCCGGCATCAGCCTTAAGCGCGTAACGCAGGCCATCGCCACCTTCGAGCGCACCCTGCTGTCGGGGAACTCCCCGTTCGACCGGTGGAAATACGGAGGGGATGCGTCCGCGCTCCCGCCCCGCGCTATCAGGGGATTCGAGGTCTTCAAAACCAAAGGAAATTGCGTGAAGTGCCACCTGGTGGATGAATTCAGCGCGCCCTTCACGGACGATAAGTTCCACAACCTGGGTATAGGGATGGACAAGAAGCCCCTGCAGATCGGTCGCGAGAAAATCACCGGAAAAATAAAGGACAGGGGCAAATTCAAGACGCCCACGCTCCGCCACATCACCCGGACGGCGCCCTACATGCACGACGGCCGCTTCAACACGCTCGAGGAAGTCGTCGATTTCTACGAGAAGGGCGGACACCCGAACCCCCATCTCGACCCGGACATGAAGCCCCTCAAGCTCACGAAGACCGAAAAAGAGGACCTGATCGCCTTCATGGGCGCGCTTACGGGCGACCTCCCGGAGGTCGAAACCCCCGAGTTGCCGAAGTGAGGCTTTTTCGGCAAACTCCACCTCGCCACCGCCCGAGCCGATTCGAGCGGATCGAGGACCATCCGGATGAAGCGCATGAAAAAGATATCTCCCCTCGCGCTCGCAGGCGTTTTCGCTCTCCTGCTCACGTGCGCTCATTCATACGGGGCGGAGGTTCAAGCGGGAAAATCCCTTTTCGAGCGAAAAGGCTGCGGGAGCTGCCACACCCGCAAAGGCCCTGAAGCCAGGATACCCCCACCCGCGCGCCACGGGATAAAGGGCCCCGCGCTGTGGTATGCGGGCAGCAAGTTCCGGCCCGGCTTTCTGGCGAAATGGCTGGCGGAGCCGGAACCTTTTCGAGGCGTCGTCTACGGCACCATGAAGCGGGGCGAATACCCGCATCCCGCCCTCTCAGAAGAGGAGGCGGCGAAAGTCGCGGCTTATCTGGAAAGCCTTAAAGATCCGCAAATGCCGGTGGGCGTCGTTCCGCGCTGGAAGAAAATCCCCCGAAAAGTGCTCAGGCGCGCCAGGATCCTGTTCCAGAAAAAACAGCCGTGCTATTCGTGCCACATGGTCTCGATACGAAAGACGGTGTACCGGGCGAAAATCGAGGTGGGCGGCCACAGCGCGCCCCATTTCAAAGAGGCGGGACACAAGCTGAACCCCGATTTCATCGTGGCCTTCCTCAAAAAGCCTGCGCGCTACAACCCCAACGGCAGAATGCCGGTGTACGGGGAAGCGGCTTTCACGAAGCTGAGCGAGAAGGATTTCCTCGCGCTCGCCGCCTATATCGCGAGTTTCAAATGAAGCATATGTCTCGTCTCATCGCCGGGGTTCTCATATCCGCTGGTATTATCGGCGTTACGAGCGTCGCCCACACACGAGCGGAGGAGTCCGCGAACCGCGTGAGCGCGCAGGAGAATTTCCGCTGGTACTGCATCCAGTGCCACGGCCCCACGGGAGACGGCAAGGGGGTGAACAACACCAGGAAGCTGCCCGTGAGCCCGCGCAATCTCACCGACGGGAAGGACATGGCCCAGTTTTCGGACGAGGACATGATGCGCACCATCACCCATGGAGGCGGTGCGAGCGACCTCTCCCCCATCATGCCGCCGTGGGGCAACGTATTTACAAATCAGGAGATTCGTGATTTGGTGGCCTTGATCCGCAAGATGTGCAATTGCCGCTTCGACCCCAAGGCGAAGGAGGCTTTTCTGAAGCAACAAGGCCGGTAGGTTCCTCCATCATGTACAAAGCGGTCACCATTCTCATCATTTCTCTGCTATTGGCTCCCGCAAGCGCGCTCGCGGCGGGCGAGCGGGTTCTCGTCACGAACACGCGCGACGGCACGCTGAGCGTCATCTCGCGCGATACGCACGAGGTCATCACGACGATCCCCGCGGGCAGGAAGGCGAACCGCCTCTCGCTCGCGCCAGACGGGCGCCACGCCTACGTCATCAACGACGGCAGCGCCTTCGTGCGCGTCTTCGACACGCATACGCTCAAGTTCATCCGCCGCGTGCGCGCGGGGCGCGACCCCTACAATCTGGCGTTCTCTCCCGACGGCGCGCGCGCCTATTTCGTGAACACCTACTCGGACAACGTGACGATCCTCGACGTCGCGGCGCGCAAGATCATCGGCCTCATCAAGCACGGGGGGAACAACCCGGTGAACATCAAGCTGAGTCCCGACGGCCGCCTCGCCTTCGTGGCGAACGAGTTGAGCGAGGACGTCTCGGTCGTCGATCTCGAAAAGAGAAAGCCGATCAGGCAGATCGAGGCGGGCCACTACATCGAGGGCATCGACGTGACGCGCGACGGCAAAAGGCTTTACGTCATGAACGGGGAGCGGAACTCCTACAGCGTCGTGGATCTGGGCACGCTCGACATCATCCGGACCGTCAAGCTATCCGGCGAGCCGCACGACGCCCTCATCACGCCGGACGGGAAATTCCTCTACGTCACCCTTCCGCACAAGAACAGGGTGTCGGTCTTCTCCTTGCCCGCACAAAAGCGCGTCGCCAGCGTGAGACAGGGAATCCGGCCCGACCTCATCGCCTTCACGCCCGACGGCGCGCTCGCCTATGTGACGAACCGTGATTCGAAGGAAGTGTTCGTGATGGACGCGAAAAAACACCGCAACATCAAGAAGATCCGCGTGGGAAACGGGGCGCACGGCGTGCTCGTCGTGCCGCCCGCGCCGACGAACTGAGGGTTTCCTCGTCATTCTCTATAGAGCCGCGAACCCTTTGTCGATGGAAAGCTGACTTTCCCCTCGCTGACCTGTGTGCCGTGCGCCTCCGGCCCTATCAACCGCCCTCGCCCGCCGCGCAGCGAAAGCCGATCTTGTTGTTCGTATAATCGGGGCGACGGTGGTAGCGGTTGTGCGCCGTGGCCCAGGCGACAGGACTGCCCCAGGATGCGCCGCGAACGACTCTGGTTTTTCCCCTGGCCGGGCCGTGCGGGTCGCGCTCGGCCATTTTCCGGTAGGCTCTCGAACCATAGCGGTCGGCCACCCATTCCCAGACGTTGCCCGACATGTCGAGCGCGCCGAAGGGGCTCGCGCCCTTCGGAAAGCGGCCCACGGGGGCGACGCCGGGGAATCCGTCCTTTCCCCCCTTCAGGTTGGCTCTCATCGCGTCGCGCGACTTGCCCCAGGGATAACGCCTCCCGTCCGCACCGCGCGCCGCGCGCTCCCACTGCGCCTCGGTGGGCAATCGCCTGCCCGCCCACCCGCAGTAGGCTTCCGCGTCGGGCCAGCTCACGTGGGAGACGGGCTGCGCCGGCATGGCCTTCCAGCTCGATTTCGTGCCTTCGGGCCGGCGCCAGTCTGCGCCCTTCGTCTTTCGCCAGCCGCCCTTCCCTTTCCTTAAGGAAGCGTCCCAGGTCCAGGACCACTTCCGCCTCTCGGCCGTCGTCTTGTATCCGGTCAGCTCAACGAAACGCGCGAAGCGCTCCGCCGTCGCTTCCGTCTCGTCGATCCAGAAACCCGAAACGAAAATTTTCCGGGGCGGACGCTCGTCCTTATCGCCGGATTTACTGCCCATCACGAACCACCCCGGGGGAACGTGCACCAGCGCCGCGCCGTCGAAACCGGATACCTTCTTGCGAACCTCCTGTGATTGCGCGGAAGAGGCGGTGACGCCCAGGAGGCTGATGAGGAGCAGACAAACCAAGAATCGTGGGGAAGACATGCGCGCACTCATCTCCTCATTCCAGGGCGATGACGGGCGGCTGGAAAACGCCCCGGAAAAGCGAAAAACTAGTCTCTCAGCGGGTCTCTGGGATCGTCCACGAACGTCGTGCCCGCCGCTTCCTTGTTGGGCATCGCGCCGTAGGTGAATATCAACTCCGCCGGCTCGTCCGTGCTCGGATTCTCCTGCCCATGGATGCACCCGCAGGGAAAATAGACGAAATGGCCGACGGGAATCTCTTTTCTTTCGATCTCCCCGCCATCTTTCCAGTATATGTTGATGGGGCCTTTCACCACGTAGATCGTGGTGTCGCAGTTTTTGTGGTAGTGCAGCGCGTTGCGTCCTCTCGGGGGGATGATGGTTCTCCCCATCGTGATGGTATCCGTCCCCGTCGTCTCGCGGTTCACGCCCCAGCGGATGTCGTAGGGCGGCTCATAGGCCTTGTCCTCGTCGACGTCCAGGGAATTCACGACTTGCGGTATCGGCAGATCCGCCATGAGATAACCTCCAAAATGTGAATGAAAACCAGAAAATTCTTGTTCTGTCCTGCGCCCTATCCCTCGGGCGGAGCGCTCCAGGACACGATGTTCTTCTCTCTCAAATCCTCGAGTTCGCCATCCTCCATGCCCAGGAGATCGCCCAGAACCTCTCTCGTGTGCTCGCCCAGATAAGGCGCCCGCGTGTACTTCATCTCCGCGCCCGGCAGCCTGATGGGCGGCCCCAGGACTTTCATGTTGCCCGCTGCGGGGTGCTCCATCTCGACTATCATGTCCCGTGCGAGAATCTGGGGGTCTTCCATCGCCTGCGCCACGGTGTTCACCGGCGCGAAGGGAACATGGCCCTGGAGCAATTCGGTCCATTCCGCGTTCGTTTTTTCCTGAAACTTCCTTTCGAGAATGTCCAGCAAAGCTTCGCGGTTCTCGAAACGGTCCTGCGCCAGCTTGAAGCGCGGGTCCTCGGCGAGTGCCGGCATCCCCATGCGTTCGACGAGGATGGGGAAGAAACTCTGCTTGAGGCAAAGCACGCTTATCCATCCGTCTTTGGTCTCGAAATTCTGCGCGGGCACCATCGAGGGATGCGCGCTCCTGGAGAATTTTTGCGGCACGTAGCCGCAGTTGAGCGCCCAGGTGGCCATGTAGGCAAGCTGAACCAGAGCGCCGTCCATGAGCGCCACGTCGACGTCCCTTCCCTTTCCGGTGCGGTTCGCCTCCCACAGCGCAGCCAACAGGCCCACGAGCGATATGAATCCGCCAGAGAAATCGACGAAGCTCACGCCGGCCTTGGTCGGGGGGCCGTCGGGCTCTCCCGTCAGGTCCATGATGCCCGCATAGGCCTGCATGAGGTAGTCATAAGCCGGTTCGGGCGCTCTGGGACCCGTCATCCCGTAGCCCGAGAGAAAACAGCACACGATTTTCTCGTTGTAGGGCCCCAGGTGCTTATATGTGATTTCGAGCTTCTCGGGCGCATCGCCCCGGCAATTCGCATAGAGCGCGTCCGCCTTGGGCACGAGTCTTCGCAAAATCGCTTTTCCCTCGGGCGTGCGAATCCTGAGCGCGACGCTCTTCTTGTTGCGGTTGAAGGACTGAAAGTAATAGCTGTCGTTATGAGGCAGGGCATACGGGGGGACGGGCCGCGCGGAATCGCCGCCCACAGCGTGGTCCTCGATCTTGATGACCTCGGCCCCCATGTCCCCCAACAGCTGCGAGGCCAGCGGCCCCGCGCCGAACTGCTCCACCGCCAGGATTCGAAGACCCTCCAGCGGAAGTCGACCGTCCATCTATCAAACCCTTTCCGAAATTCCCGTCCCGGGATTCACCTCAGCACACGGGACTAGTCTATTTCACGAGGCCTGGGATTCGACTGAATCTCAAGCAATATCAACGCTTTTCCGCTTTGTATCATCCATCTGCAAACACGAGCGCACATGAGATTATTACAAAACATCGCGAAAGTATATTTGCGGTTTCTCTCTCGTCGCGTATTTGCTAGAATCAGTGTGCTCTGGTTCGATTCCAATTCACCCGAAAGGCTAAGTCTTTCATCATTTTTGGGAATATATTTATCTATGGTCACCAAAATATCGATTCAAAACCTGAGAAAAATCTATGACACGCCCGAAAGACGGGTGCACGCCCTGGAAGGCGTGAACCTCAATATCGAAGACGGCGAGTTCATCTGCCTCGTGGGGCTTTCGGGCTGCGGGAAGACGACGCTGCTCAACATGCTGGCGGGCTTCGTCGAGATCACCGCGGGCACGATCACCATGGACGGCAGGCCTCTCACCCAGGATTACGACAAGGGCGTCGTTTTTCAGGAATACGCCCTCTTCCCGTGGCGCACGGCCAGGCAGAACGTAGAATACGGCCTCGAAATCAGAAATGTGCCCGAGGAGGAGCGCACGAGAATCGCGCAAGATTACCTGCGTCTCGTCCGCCTCGAGGATTTTGCGGATTTCTTCCCCCACAACCTCTCGGGCGGCATGCGCCAGAGGGTGGCGGTGGCCAGGGCCATGGCGTTCGACCCGCAAATCCTCCTGATGGACGAGCCCTTCGGCGCGCTCGACGCCCAGACGCGCGAGGAGCTGCAGGCGTTGACAGTCGACGTATGGCAGAAGACGAAAAAGACGATTCTCTACGTCACGCACAACTTGAGCGAAGCCGTCTACCTCGGGAACCGGATCGTGGTTTTCGTTCCGAATCCGGGGAGAATCCGCGAGATCGTGAGGGTGGATCTCCCCAGACCCAGGGACGATCTCGCGCCCGAGTTCATCAAACTACAACGACACGTGAACGATTTGATTCGCGATTTTTAGAGAGGAATCATCCATGCAGACAACCGAGGCAACGCCTGTTCCTCCATCGCTGGACGAGAAGAAAAAAGAGGTGAGATCATCTCTGTTGGTGAAGCTCAGGCCTATCTACCCGTTCATCGTCATCCTCGCTATCTGGCAGGTCGCCGCCATGCAGGCCCAGGGCAACCAGGGCAGGCTCTTCCCGACCGTGGACGCCATCGTCTTCAGGGCCTGGGAACTGGTGACGGACCCCTTGTTCCGGGCATTGGCCGAGAACCCGAATCTCGACCTCATGGGTTATTTCTGGAAACTCCTGGAGAGCCCGATTCTCCTGCACACGCTCAATACCGCGTGGCGTCTTCCGTTCTCGTTCTTCATCGCCGCCATCGTCGGCACCATCGTGGGCATTCTGATGGGCCGCTTCGCCTTCTGGGAATCGTTTTTCGTCCCGCTTCTCTCCGTGTTGCTGCCGATTCCGGCCATCGCGTGGACACCCATCGTCGTTATCTGGTCGGGCATCGGGGACCAGACGGTCATCGTCATCACGGCCTTCGCCTCGTTCCTGCCCATCGCCATGGCGGTCTGGACGGGGGTGAAAACCGTGAACCCGGTATGGATACGCGCGGCCCAGTCGATGAACGCGGACAAGATGACGATTTTCCGAACCGTCGTCCTGCCCGGCTCGCTGCCGATGATCCTGAGCGGCATGCGCATCGGCCTGGCGCGGGCCTGGCGCGCCGGCGTGGGCGCCGAGGCGTTCGCGGGCATCCGCTGGGGGCTTTCGGCCGGCATCTTCGACGCGCAGGAATACCTCGACATCGCGTTCATGATGGTGGCGCTCGGCATCCTCGGCCTCTTCGGCTTCGTGCTGGAGAAGGTGCTCTTCCAGCCCATCGAGAGCCGCACCGTCATCCGCTGGGGCATGATGGAGGCGATGGGCGCGCAGGACAAGAAAGTGTAATCAAACCAAGAACAGTTACTTACAAGCCGGGCGCGGCGAGAGTCGCGCCCGGTTTTTTTGTCTCGGGGATGATCCCTGCGCCCCGCGCCGTCTGCAGGTGCAGGGGTCTGTCCGCTACAAACCCTCTACCTGGAGTTGTTGAAAAAGTCTCATTTTCAAGGAGTAGAGGGGACGCTTCCTTTCGGCTTGAAAACCAACCCCCCCTACCCCCCTTGTCAGGGGGTATAAAAAGGCGATAGCCCCTCGCCGGGTAGAGGGGCTTTGCTTTTTCTTGCCCCCCTGACAAGGGGGGTAGGGGGGGTGCCTTTGTAGGGACAGCCCTCCGTGCCTGTCCTGCTTGTAACCATCCTGCAAAAGGACAACCACGGAGGGCTGGACAAACCCGAGGAGGGATTAACCGGCTACACTTTCTCGCGCGAACCACGCATTCAGCATTTTTTCAACAACCCCTCGTTCAGCCTCAAAAAAGAAAACCCCCGGGAGCTTCGCGCCCCCGGGGGTTTGTTTCTGGACGTGCTACTTTGCTTTTGTCCGTTCAACCGGCTCTAGTTGAAGCCGATGTCCTTCGCGGCCCTGCGGAGGATGGAGTCATCCAGGTGCGGGCTCTTGGTGAAGTCGGGATGGCTCTTGATCCAGCCGAGCTGGATCTGCTTGTCGCCCATGTCGTTCAGGTATCTCTTCACTTCGTCGCTCAGGAAAACCTCCGTCTTGAGCTTTTTAACGACCTTGAGAGTGGTGCTCTCCTTGGCCTTGTCGCCGACTTCCTGCAGCGCCTTGGTGTAAACCTTGGCGTAGGTCTTGGGGTCATTCTTGAGCAACTGGTGCGCCTTCAGCCAGCCCCTGAAGTACTTGTAGTAGAGATCGGGATGCTTCTTGATGGTCTGGGGGTTGCCTACGTGCATCATTCTCGTGTTGTCGTATTTGCACAGATTCTCCAGATAGCGAATCAGGCCCTTCTCGCGGGCGATTTCACCCTGCGGCTCGCCGACCATGGCCGCCTGCGCGGCGCCGGACACCAGCGCGGCGATGCGCTCTGTGGTGCGGACGCTCAGAAGCGGGAAGTCCGAGCGTTTCAGGCCATGCGCGGGAACGACGTAGAACTGGAACGCGAAATCCGTACTCGTGCCCTTTTTGTTGGCGAACACCGAACCCTTGAGGTCCTTCAGGCTCTTCGCCTTCGATTTCGCGGGCACGATAATGGCGACCATGCCGCAGATGTTCGCCGTCACTCCGATGGCCGTTATCTTCGCCCCCTTGGAGATCGCCGTGGTGAAGGGCGAGAAGCCCGTGGTGCCGGTATCCAGGT
>WTGD01000122.1 GCA_011523725.1 Nitrospinota bacterium | reverse complement strand
CACGTATGAATTCATCGAGGTCTTTTTTGTTTACGATGCCAACCAAGCGCTCATGATCAAAAACTGCCGCCCAAGGCGCATTTATCCTGTTCATCGCCGCCCAGGCTTCTCTGGCGTCTTCTTCCATCCCAACAATCGCTACAGCTTGTAAAAAGCACTCCCTGACTTTCATCGGTCGATTTTCTCGGCTGCCGATAAATGACCGAAGCGCGGCATCGCTTCAACTTTCAAAAATGTTGATTTCATCACCCTTAGTCTTTCCAATGGATGTTGGGCAATTTTACTGGCCAGATCGCGGACTTCGGTCATCAAGCCTTTTTTCGATGTAACGCGATTCACCAATCCTAAGCGATATCCCTCTCGCGCATCAAATCTTCTGCCGGTGAGCACCAAATCTTTTGCGGACGGAACAAAAATCTGCCGGGTGAGACGAACAGTGGCGTCTCCTCCGGGAAATACCCCCAACGCAGTTTCCGGATACCCCAAAACGGCGTCCCCCACCGCAATGCGAATATCGCATGAGAGCATCAATACCATTCCCCAACCGAAGGCGGACCCGTTCACCGCCGCTATGGTCGGGATGGACAGTTCACGAAGAGCCGTATTCCACTTCTCGCCCAGCATCATGAAGTGCTCGGCCTGCTCCTTCGTATGGGTGGCGCTTTCCTTAAGGTCGCGTCCCGAAGAAAAAGAGCTTCCTGCTCCCGTCACAATTAAGACTTTAATACCTGGTGTCTTTTCAATTTCATCCATCTGCCGGCACATGGCATCCATCAATGGCGTGTTGAACGCATTTCGCGCTTCCGGCCGGTTCACGGTAATTCTCGCTATATCGGATTCGATATGTGTGAGGAGGAGATCTTTATTCATGTTCCGCCGCAAAGAACAAAGAGCCCGTCCCCTGAGGGACAGGCTCTTTGTTTCATGGAAATTGGAAAGTCTTTATTCTCCCGTAAAAACAGGTTTCCTCTTTTCTCTGAAAGCCGCCAGCGCCTCGGCGAAATCCTTGGTGTAATTCAAAGGCAGCCTGTGGGCGTTGGAAAACTCGACGGCCTGAGCGAGCGACATATCGAGCGTTTGATCGATTACTTTTTTCGCGCTACGGACTCCCAAGGGGCCATTGTCTCTTATCCTCTCCGCTATGGCGGTCGCTTCATCCATAAGCCTATCCAGCGGATGCGCCTTGTTCACCAAACCAATGCGCTCCGCTTCTTTTCCATCGATACGCTTACTCGTGAAAACCAACTCTTTCGCCTGGCCGGCCGGCATGACTCTTTGCAGCCAGACCACGCCGCCGGCCCCGGGGAAGATTCCCAGGCTGCATTCCGGAAAACAGAGAGTGGCTTCAACTGCTGCCAGTCTGATATCGCATACCAAGGTAATCTCCACGCCCCAACCGAACGTATGGCCGTTGATGGCTGCGATGGTAGGCATGGGCAAGCGCTCCCATAACGTCGTCGCCGTCATCACGTAGCGCTGGTATTGATCGGCCATCTCCTTCGTATGCGTAGTGCTTTCTTTCAGGTCGCGTCCCGTGCTGAAACCTCGTCCCTCGCCGGTGAGTATCACAACGCGAACATTTTCCGCATCCGCCAAGCTCCGCGCCAATTCCACGAATTCTTCCGCCATCTTGTAACTGATCGCGTTCAAACTCTCCGGGCGGTTGAGCTTCACTACCGCCAATCCATCCTCTTCCGTGTAGGAAATTGTTTCAAATTCGCGCACGTATCCCCTCCTGGAAAATATCCTATCGTTTCAAATCGGATCAGCTTTTCAGGTGGCTGGCCACTTCCTCGACAAACTTCAGCGTCGTGTCTCGCATTTCATCAGGCTGTAAATTACTGACCGGGTGAGGCAACTGAATATAGGGATGGCCTTCCATGCCCTTTCCACGGAACTGAAAGTCCGCCGCGTTCTTGAACGCCTCGGTGATGATGGTCGTTGAAGGGACGCCCCGTTTTTCAAATTCAACCGTGTCGTGCACACTGCACAACGTGCAGGAGCCTCAGCCTCCCAATGCGGCAATTGCCACATCCACTTCTTGAGCCATTTCTTCGATCATTGCATCAGTGGCTGGCTTCGAATAATGTTCTTTTCGCCTCGAGACGACTCTGGCCACGTCGTATTGCTCGCGAAGGGCATTCCCCAGGGTTTCCAAAATGATATCCGCTTGTTCTTTGGTGTTGTCGAGGAGCCCCACCACTTTCCCCGAAAGGTCGCCAGGCCGTTGTGCAAGATCGATTCGCGCGGCCGACCCTCCCGCCGTCGGATCAATGAATCCCATTCCGTTCGCCATGGTTTTCTCCATATGATATGTGAATTCAACCGTGTTTGAATCATATCCCGCAAATCATTCCTTGTCTACGAGATCAGCTCATTCGATTTTTTCAAGAAATCACAAATGACATTTTACCCGCTTCTCAGTTTCGCAGAATTTTGGCAGAATCAAGGCGAATTCACGTAAATTCTCTTAACCTTAAGGAGTAGACAAATGGCCGATTACGATATCATCGGCAAGTCGAATGTTCGATACGACGCGATTCCTAAAGCTGATGGCTCTATGCCCTACGGAGAAGACGCGATACCCGCAGGCGCTTTGCAGTGCGGCGTATTGTTCACACCCATCCCCGTAGGCCGCCTGAAAAAACTCGACACCTCAAAAGCTGAAAAAATTCCAGGTGTAGCCGCCATTCTGACTTCAAAGGATATCCCTGGCACAAACGCGCGATTCGGCTCCGGCACACCGGGCCTGCCCCATCAGCCAGTGCTGGTGGAAGATAAAATAGAATTTACGGGAGATGCCCTCGCCATTGTAGGTGCCGAAAACAGAGAAGCGCTTGATGCCGCGATAGCTGCGATCGAAGTGGAAATCGAAGCGGAAGAGGGCGTATGGACAACGCGCCACGATGAAACAAGCGCCGAGAAACGACAAGCGTGTGACTTTGAAGCTACCCGCGGAGACGTAAAGAGAGCGTTTGACGAAGCCGACGTGGTGATTGAGAAAACATACACTACGCAACTCGCTGAACACGCCTTCCTGGAACCCGCTTCCGGTACTTCCTGGATGGAGGAAGACGGCGTCATCACCATCCGCGTCGGAACCCAACTCATTGAATACTATCGCGCCATTGCGGCGATTTTAGGAATCTCGCATAGCCGCGTCCGCCACCTCGGCACTTATGTCGGCGGCGGATTCGGCGCCAAGGGCATGTTGACTGTAGAGCCTTACCTGGCGCTGCTCACCTGGCATACGCAAAGGCCCGCCGTCATGGTGCTGGGTCGCGAGCACGGCATCAGAAATACCTCGAAAAAACATCCTTTCTATATGAGATACAAAACAGGAGCGACCAAGGACGGGAAAATCCTTGCCGTAGAAGCGGATATCGTGGGCGATGCAGGCGCCTATCCGTACAAATCCAATCTATTCCTCTTGGGCGCGATGTGCATCGCCGCAGGCCCTTACGATGTCCCCAACGCAAAAATTCGCGCCCACGGCTATCTCACCAACAATCCCATCACGAACGCGATGCGCGGTGTAGGGTCGAACCAGGTTTGCTTCGCATATGAGACTCAAATGGACCTGGTGGCGGACGCCATCGGGATGGATAAATACGAATTCCGGCGGAAAAATTTCATCCAGAAGGGCCAGGAACTGCCGACCGGGCAGAAAATTCCTTATGAACCGAACCTGGAAGGATGTCTCGACAGTGCGCTTCAGGCCTTGGGTGATCCCGCAGAACCAGGCCCGGGAAAACGCATTGGCAGGGCGGCGGCGGCGAACATCACCGGTTACGGAAGACCAAACGACGATGCGAATGCGGCGGTTCACCTCGAACCGGACGGCAGCGCCGTGGTTCGCGTGAGCGCGCCGGACATAGGCGCCGGACAGGGCGCAACGCTCCAAAGCATCACGGCTGAAACCCTGGGACTCAGGCTCGATCAGGTTTCCACCCGATTGTCCGATTCCGCAACTACGCCGCTCTCTGGCATTACTGCAGGTTCCCGCCAAACACTCATGGCTGGGCATGCTGTTCGTCTTGCTGCAGACGAAGTTCGAAAAGCCGTGACCAAAGGCGCCGCCTCGCTGCTCGAGGCTGCTGATGAGGACATTCGCCTCGGAGGCGGAGAGGCATGGGTGGCCTCCGCTCCCGAGAGGAGAGTTGGTATCGGTGCAGCGGCTGGCGAAGCCAAAAAAATGGGTGAAGCATTGCATTGCACTCATGGCTACAACATGCCGGGACATGAATATGAGAATCCGGAACGATATATGAACGGCATGGGTGGATGGTCGGACTACACCTTTGGCGTTCATGCAAGTGAAGTGGAAGTCGACATCGAAACCGGCGAAGTGAATCTCTTGAAGCACATCGCTTCCCATGATGTCGGGCGAGCGCTGAATCCTCAAAGCGTGGAGGGGCAATTCGAAGGCGGCGCGGTAATGGGGATAGGCTATGCGCTGCACGAGGAAATCACTATGGTGGAAGGTGACTGCCGATCACAAAGCTTTCACGAGTATCTGATCCCCACCTCATCGGATATCGGCGAGTTTGAGTCTGTTGTTCTTGAATGTGGAGAGGGCGCAGGACCATATGGCGCACGGGGCGTCGGGGAACCGCCTTGCAACAATGCACCGGCCGCCGTCGCCCTTGCGATCAACGATGCGATAGGTACAGAAGTGTACGACCTCCCCATCACGCCCGAGCGCGTCTGTTGGGCAGTCACAAGGAAAAACGGCAAGAACAACGGCCATTAGTTGGAAATTTAACACAAAGAAGCCCCGGCAAAGGTGTCGGGGTTTCTTTTTTCAAAGACGCCCTAAAAAATCCATTGCTTCACAAGAGCTCAAAACAAACGAGAGGCGCATTGGCATCTGATACCGAGCAATGCGGGCATTGCGGTCTGTGAATCATAAAAAAGACGGGTGTTTCAAACGCTAAATTTTTTCGTCACGGCCCGGCACGCTACAGTGATTCCGTGCATTAACATGCTCGACGGCGAACCCCTGCTTCCCGCGACGATTAAATGAAGGTCTTCGGGTTCGCCGACCGCAGGCACAAAAAAATCATCATCGTTCACATCCACGGGAAACGGCCAGCGATCCGCGCCCTTCTCGCCTCGCCAGATACCGCCGCGCTTGATATCCCCGATAGTGCGCCCTCCCATTTCCAATAATTTTTGATGGACATCACTGCGGGTCAGGCCGGCGTCGGCGCACAGATGCGCATGCTGCGCACCCAGGACAACCGCCAAATCCGCTTGCCGATACATATTGGGCCCACCCAAGGCGGACATCATATCGGCAACCGTCGTTAGTAGCCGATCAGGGGTCAGGCTCGCATCGTCCCATACCTGTACGGGCCCTTCGAGAGGAATCATGGTCACTATGTCGTCTTTTTTCGAGAATCCTTTCGATTCCGCATACGACTCCCAGGGAGATTCCTCCTCGTTCTCCCGGATGCAAAAAGTGTTTCGCCAGGGGCCGCCAAAACCGCCGAGACAGGTGACGCCGGGAATACCACCACCCACATTCATCATGATGAGCCTAACAGCACGGCCAATAGTCAGGTTTGCGCGAAAGCCGGGACCCATGCAGCCCACGCCGCCGTGTAATCCGATTTCTTTCGCATAGGGGCCATTGACCAACAGAAAAGGCGCACCCGCGCTCGTCGTGGCCTGGATCAAGTTTACGTTAAAACGCTCATCGAGAAGCGCTTCCAGCCCCCCTGTCAGCACCGGCATGTATTCAGGCTTACAACCTGCCATCACGGCATGGGCCGCCACGCTTTGGATGTTGAGCTCCCCGCCCGCTGGAGCTACGTGGCCGAGTACTTCACTTGGCCTCCTTGACGTTCCAGAGAGCATCAAAGCGATTCTCTCTTCCGTCGGCGTCACGACAGGCAGGCCGTCCGACCATTCTTTTTCAAAGAAAAACTCGAATTCATCCATCAGTTCATCCTAAAAAATTAGCCTGCTCAACAGGTCATGGTTGATACGTAGCCGAAACCGCCTCACTGCCATCCACCCAACCAGGCATGACAGCCGTCACCGGCCCGGGCGTACCCCCCGCGACGAGAAGTATCAGATCATCTTCATCTTTTATCGCCGGGACCATAAACGAATCATCTTGCAGGTCCGCGTTAATTGGCCACTTGACTGCCATCTCCTCGCGCCAATAGCCCGAATTTTTCAACTCTCCAAGGGGCCTTCGCGCAAGTTCCATAATTCGGCGATGGACATCTTCTTTGCTCAAACCAGCCGCCGCGCACATGCGCGCGTGGTCCGGCCCCAAAGCAACGACCACTTGGGTTTTCAGCCAGATGTTCAGCGAACCCAGGGTGGATATTTTATCAGTTAATCCTACGAAAAAAGATTCCGGCTCCTTGGAATAATCATCGATATATCCTTGGGGTGCTTCCGTCATCACGGCGGTTACAACGTCGTCATCTTGATGAAACCCTCTCGTCACGGACAGCGGCTCCCAGGGGCTTTCCGCTTCGTTCTCGGCGATGCAAAACGTATATCGGGCGGGTGAGCCGAACGTACTCATCGAGGCGGAAACCGGCACGCCGCCGCCCAGGTTCATGAGAATGAGCCGGATGGCGCGGCCAATCGTCGCATTCGCCCGAAAACCCGGACCAAAGCACCCCGTGCCGCCATGCAGACCGATTTTTTTCATATGAGGTCCGTTCACGATGATCAAAGGGGCCGCGCTGTGCATGGTTCCCTGAACGCCGTTCAGGTTGAGTTTTGGCGCAAGAAGCGCTCTAAGACCTGCAACCACGACGGGCAAATACGAAGGCTCACACCCCGCCATCACGGCGTGAGCGGCAATCGCCTCGACGCTTGCTTCCCCCATGAGGGGCGGCACCAAACCAATGACTTTCGAGGCCTCAAGTCTCGTGCCTGAAAGCATGGCGGTCATTCGCTCTCGGGTTGGGGGGATAATCGGCAGACCGTCCGACCAGGATTTTTGAAAGAAAAACTCGAATTCATCCATGGGGATATGACACCGCTTTATCTGTCATTGCGACTCCGGCGCTACACCTCATAGGCCGCATGAACGGCGCGGCTACCCCCGCTCCAGCCATGGCAGACCGCACTGCCCGATCCCCAGCCACCAGCGACGATCAAGTGCAGGTCACGGGGATCCTTGATGACGGGAACGAAAAACTCATCATCATCGGGGTCCACGTGAATATACATATCCAGCGCGCGCTCGCGCCGCCAGTTGCCGCCTCTTTTCAACTGCTTCACCTTGTGGCCAGCCAGTTCACACAGCCGCTGGTGCACATCCTCTCGCGCGAGGTCGCCCTCGGAGCAAATTTTCGCGTGCTGGGGATTCATGGCGACGACCATATCGGTCCTCGGCGCGTGCATGTTCCATGAGCCCAAACCCGTCATCGCATCGGCGATTCCCCGGAGCAGCCTCTCGGGCTCCTCGCTGACGTCATCGAAGGTCAGGCGCGGGCTTTCCACCATGGCCATCGTGATCACATTTTCGTCCGCTCCGTATCCTCTCGATTCAGCGAGCGTCTCCCAGGGATGAAACTGGAGGTTCTCCGTCACGCACGCGGTATAGCGCAACGGCGTACCGAAAATCGTCATGGAAGAAACGCCCGGGATGCCTCCGCCTAAGTTCATTAAAATCAGGCGCATTGCACGGCCGATCGAAGCGTTGGCCCTGAATCCCGGGCCAAAACAACCATTGCCCCCGTGAATGCCGATTTGCTCGGAATAAGGTCCGTTTACGATCATCAAGGGCGCCACGCCGTGCATCGTGCCCTGTACGCCGTTCATGTTGAATTCATCACGAAGCATGAGAGAAGTGGCGCCGAGTACGACCGGCAGGTATTCCGGCTTACAGCCGGCCATTACCGCATGAACCGCCACACTATGGACTGTGGCTTCCCCCATGGCGGGAGGAACCTGGCCTATCAACTCGGCCGGACTCCTCTTTGTGCCCGAGAGCATGCGCTCGATGCGCCCTTCCGTCGGGGTGACGACGGGCAAGCCGTCCGACCAGGGTTTTTCGAGGAAAAACTCAAATTCATCTTGAGGGTCGTTCAAAACGGTTTACCCCTTGAAATATACGAGTCTCATCAAGATTCAAATGCACGGGAAACATATCTACTGCTCCCGTTCCAGCCGTGCATTACAGCCGTCATCGGGCCTGGAACTCCGCCCGCCACGATCAGGAGTAGCCTTTGGGCCTCTTTAATCGTCGGAACGAACGCATCGTCATCATTCAGATCGACGGGAAACGGAAAGTCTCTAATGCGATTTTCCCGGAAATGGCCTCCCGTTTTCAGTTCACCCACCGTGCGGCCCGCGATTTCACAAAGCCGTCCGTGTACATCCGCCTTTGCATATCCCCGATTTGCGCAAATCGCGGCCTGTTGAGGGCTCATCGCCACCACCAAATCGGTGTTGGCCCAACAATTCCACGAACCCAGATGCGACATGGTGTCCGCAATGGAGGGGAACATACGCTCCGGGTCGTCGCTCACGTCATCCCAGGACATGACGGGGCCTTCTACGTGCACGGCTGTGACGACGTTCTCCTCCGCGGCAAAACCCTTCGTCTGCGCGAAGGACTCCCAGGGGCTTTCCACTTCATTCTCGGCGATGCAGAATGTGAACCTCCCTGGTTGAGAGAACGTGCTCATCGAGGTGATGCCCGGAATTCCGCCGCCGATGTTGAGGAGCAAAAGCCGGATGGCGCGCCCGATCGTCGCGTTGGCGCGATTCCCGGGCCCGAAACAGCCGAGCCCGCCATGTATGCCGATTTCCCTGGCGTAAGGGCCGTTCACGATCAAAAGGGGCGCCGCGCAGGAAAGCGTCGCCTGAACACCCCCCACGTTGAACTTTTCTTCCAGAATCGCCTCTACCGCCCCGATAAGAACGGGCATATACGCCGGTTTGCATCCGGCCATGACGGCATGAACCGCGATGGTCCGAACGTCCGCCGGCGCCAATAACGGGGGCACGTCGCCGATGACTTCGTCCGGGTCGCGTCTCGTGCCCGCCAGCATGAGGCCCAGGCGCTCTTCGGTCGGGGGGATGAC
>WTGD01000364.1 GCA_011523725.1 Nitrospinota bacterium | reverse complement strand
CTGCTGGAGGAATACCTCACTTGCGCGGAACCCGTCCTCCAGTGCGCCGCCATGGATGCGGCGGAAACCATCGGCCTGACGGAGGAGACGGCGGAACTGGTCCACGAGAACCTGGAGAGCGGCTCCCCCGAAGTACGGGCACGCGCCGTCGAGCTGCTCGTGCGCTCCGATGATCTGTTCTGGCTCGCCAACGGCCTGCAAACGCTCCACCGGATGCTGAACGAAGAAGACGCGGCGGCCAGGGTCTGCGCCCTGCGGTGCATGGGGGAGCTTCAGAACCCGCGATTCATCAAACGATTGATTCCCTATCTCCATCAGGACGAGGAGAAAGTCCGCGAGGCCGCACTGGAGGCGATAGAAGTTCTGGCCATGAACCAGGGAGTCGATGAGGAGAATATGGAAGAGGTCATCCGGATGACCACCTCGGATGAGAGCGCGGCCATCAGGCGCAGAGGCGTCCGGCAACTGGGCAACAACGGCTCGCGGGAGAATTTCGAGCGCGCCCTGACCGCTCTCGCGGACGTCGATTTCCTGGTGAGACGGGAGGCTGTCGAATCGCTCAAGAACATGAAGCGAAAAGGAACCCTCTCTCTCGAAGGCTCCGGGATGCTTTCGTTTCTCGCCCCGCTCTTGTTCAGAAGCGCGAAAAACGGCTCCCGCGAGATGAGCGCGCAGGAAATCGTGGACGCCCTTTCCGGGTTCGCCGTGGAGCACCTGAAGGAAGTCTACGACGTCATCAGCCACCTCCACGTCATCGAGTCCCGGGAAAACGCATCCGCCTTCACGATGCTGAAAAAGGCGCTCGAAGACGTCGTCGAAGAAAGAAAACTCGTCTTGCTGGAACTGCTGGGGGTGATAGGGGATGAGAAAACGGTGGACACCGTGTCGGAATCCCTCGCGCGAGGCGGCTCCTCGTCGAGGGCGATCGCCATCGAGACGCTCTCGAACTTCTCCTCGGCCGGCAACACGAGACTCCTGATTCTGGCTCTCGAACCCCTGCTTCTGGGCAGATCGACCGCCGATAAAGTATCCGAGGGCAGGAAACTCTGGGAGATACCCGAAAAATCGATTGACGAAGTGCTGACGACCTATATGAATTCCGGGAACGCCTGGCTCCAGGCCATCGCCGTCGACGCGACGGGCAAGCACCTCCAAAGCGAAGTGGATGAATCAACCGCCGAATGGCGCGCGCAATTCAAGGCGCGGGCTGCCGAGGGCGACGCTTACGTCCGCGAGGCCGCAGTTGCCGCATTGAAAATTCTCGGGAAAGATGAAGAAGATGTTGAGGCGTTCTTGAAAACCATGGAAAATGACGAGAGTCAACAGGTTCGCCTTCAAGTGCGCCGTGAACTCCTGCGCTATGAGGAAAGCGGCGAGAATCTATCCAGACAGGAGAAAATCATGCTCTCGACCATCGAAAAAGCCCTGTTCCTGAAAGGCGTCGGCATGTTCGAGGCGATGAGCGCGGATCAACTGAAGATACTGAGCAACATTTCCAGGGAAATCCAGATAGAAGAAGGAAAGGTTCTTTTCGAGCAGGGAGACCCCTGCGATTACCTCTACGTCATCGTGGACGGGGAAATAGAGATCATCCTCAACCAGGAGAACGGAGAGGGGAAGACTCTGGCCTCGCTCGGCCCTCCGACCTCGTTCGGAGAAATCGCGCTCTTCGGCGATGAAGGCAGAAGCGCAGGCGCGCGCGCGAGCAAGGACACCTCACTGCTGGGCATCGAGAAGGAACCTCTACTCGAATTGATATACGAGCACCCGACCATCTCCATCGCTATCATCGGCCAACTCGCCGGCATCATCCGAAGCCAGAACGAATAGCTTGAGGAAAGACGAACGCGGGGCGTGAAAGCCCGCTATCCTTTTTGTGAACCACCTCCTGCTTTCAGCATATTCTCCCCGCATACAGGCGGAATCGCCCGAAGTCGAAACTATCCGCTCTGTGGTTGACGCCCGTCATGCCCATACCTATAATCAGCCGGATTTTAGCCAAGAAACCCGGAATTTCCGCTCAGAACGCCGGTGGGGGAGCGTTTTTTCAAGATGCAAGGTCGAGACTTCAAACCTCCGGAAGAGAAAACCAGTCCTATCCCGTTTTTCATCCTGGGCCTCTTCATGGTCGCGGTGACGTTTTGGACCGTCTGGGACGAGGCGTTCACGCGCAGACCCTGGAAGCAATACCAGAAACAGTTCAACGCCTATGAAAAAACCCAGGTAGAGAAAGAACTCGCCAGACTCAAGAAAACCACCGGCTCCGCGGTCGCCGAACTCGACAAGAAAATCGCCGCGCAAGAACAAAAGCTCGCGGGTGACGAAGAGCTCGATAAACTCAAGGAAGAACTCACGAAGAGCGAGCTCGACGCTTTCGAGCAGGTGCAGGAGCTTGGCTTCAGAAAAGCGCTCTTCGACCAGTCCTACTTCTATCTCCAGGAGGCCATTCGGCAAGGGCATGACAAAGAAGCCGAGCAAAAGGAAGTCGACGAGGCCAAGGCCCTGCTCGATGAGATAACGCCCGTCGCGGCGAAGGCGGAAGCCGACAGGGACGCGATAAAGGCGAAGATTGCGGCCAAGGAAAAAGAGCTGAAAACGCTCCAGGCGACGCGGCGGAAAGTCGCGGGCGATATTTCCTTCCAGGAGCGGCGGCTGAAAGGCATCGCCGCCCGCCCCTATGAGATCAGCCAGCTCGTCCTGCGCGAATACGAGCGCAACAATTTCAACGAGCCGGTGATGAAGGTGGAGCGGTGCCAGACCTGCCACTTAGGCATCAACAGGGCGGGCTTCGAGGATGCGCCCCAGCCGTTCCGCACGCACCCCAACAGACGCCTTTATCTCTCGACGCACGAATTCAACAAGGTCGGCTGCACGCTTTGCCACGGCGGTCAGGGAACGGCCGTCACCAGCCTCAATACGGCCCACGGTCACGTGCAATTCTGGGAAGACCCCCTTCTGCACGGCAGCGAAACACAAACCAAGTGCAGAAGCTGCCACACCGAGATATTCAACATCCCCGAGGCGCCCAAAATCTCGCGCGGCATCTCCCTCACCCGGGAACTGGGCTGCAACGGCTGCCACACCCTCCCGGGCACGGAAGGCCTGCGCAAGGTGGGGCCGGACCTCTCGAGAATCCAGGAGAAGGTGGCGCCCGCCTGGCTCGTCTCCTGGGTCAAGAAGCCGAAAGACTACAACCCGCGAACCCGCATGCCCTATTTCAGCTTCACCGACCAGGAAGCGCTGGACATCGCCACGTACGTCTGGCGGCAGGGCCCGCGCAAGGTGGAATCGGCCGAGTCCCCGAATCTGGACGACGCCGCTCAGATTCAAAAAGGGAAATCCATTTTCGAAGAAGTCGGGTGTCTGGGTTGCCACATCCGGGATGAAAAAGACCTCGAACCCGGTCCCCCGCTCGAGGGCGTGAACGGCAGGCCCATCGTGTACAGGAACCGCGATTTCGCACCGGCGCTCCAGAACATCGGCGCCAAGATCCAGCCCGACTGGCTGTTCCGGTGGCTCAAGAACCCCAAAGCGTACTGGCACGACACCAAGATGCCGAGCCTTCGCCTCACGGACGAGGAGGCGAGCGCGGTCACCGCTTATCTCGTCAGCCTCACGCCCGCCTCGAAACGGCCCAAACCCCGGAAACTCGGCGATGAGGCCTCCTTTGAGCGCGGCAAGAAGCTCGTGGCGACGCGCGGTTGTTTCGGCTGCCACGTCATCCCCGGCACCGAGAAGCTCTCCAAAATCGGGCCGGACCTCACGCGTTTTGCGGCCAAAAAGCCGTTCGAGCTCTCATTCGGCAACGTGGTCGACATGCCCCACACCTGGGAGGCGTGGACGTTCGGCAAGCTGAAGAATCCGCAACTCTACCAGACCGAGCGCGAAACGCTGCTCATGCCGAACTTCGAATTCTCGGACGTGGAAGTTTCCTCCATACGCACCCTGCTGCGCTCCATGACGCCGCACGGCGCGCCGCACAGCGTCCACCAGGTGCTCGACACCCGCGCCCGGCGAATCGAAAACGGGCGACGGATGATCGAGAAATACAACTGCAACGGCTGCCACGTCATCGAGAACTGGGGCGGCGACCTGCTCAGGCGCTATGAGGACAAGACGAACGGCCCGCCCCTGCTGAACGGCGAGGGAAGAAAGGTGCAGCCCGAGTGGTTCTTCGGCTTCCTGCGCAACGTCGTGACGCTGAGACCGTGGCTCAAGGTGCGGATGCCCAGCTTCGAGATGCCCGATGAAGACGCTGCGGCACTCGTGGATTACTTCGCCGCGCTGGACTCGAAACTGAACCCCTACATCCATTTCGACGCCAAGAGCGTGAGCGCGGAAAACCTGAAAGCCGGAAAGCAGCTCTTCACGATGGCCGAATGCCTCGCCTGTCATGGCGAATGGCCGCCACCGCCGGGGCAGGAGCCACCGACGGCGCCGAACCTGCTCTTCGCCAAGGATCGCCTGCGTCCCGACTGGGTAGTTGACTGGCTCATATACCCGGGCAAAATCCAGCCGGGAACCAAGATGCCCAACTTCTTCGAAGGCGCGGGCGCCCAGGCCGAAATCGTGAAAGGTGTGCAGGGAGAGAAGGAAGACGACCTGTTCATCTACGAACTCGAGACCACAAAAGAAGCCGAGTTGCCTGAAGAGCAATTCGCCACCCTGCGAGTCGGCGGCGCCACCCACCTCGTGAAGGTGACGGGCATCGACGAGAACAAGCTCACCATCTCTTCGCCGGCCGATCTCGGAAAGACCATCGGGGAGGGGATGATAGAGAGCCACGGCGAACCCATCGACGAGGAACTCCTCGGTGGGGATGCGTACCGGCAAATCCGCGCGATGCGCGATTACCTGATGATCGAGACGAACTTCCTCAAAGCCGCTGAGTCCAGCGCGGAGAAGGACGCGCCTCAAACCGAAAAGTCCGAAAAAGAGGCCGAAGACAAAGCGGCCGACAACGACGCATCGCCGAGCTAAACCTCAAATTTCCACACAAAAGAAGCGTCTCGAACGGGGCGCTTTTTCATTTCATCTTTCGCCTCGCCCGCTCCTCGCCCACGCGCCTGTGGGCGGCGCGAATCACCTCGGGCAGGCGATACCGGGTGGTGGCCGCAAGCACCCAGTGAACCGAGTCTTCGATGTCGATGAGATGGCCGGGAGAGACGTAGACAGGCTTCACGCCCCTCCTCGTCCTGAGAACCGCGCCTATCTCCCGCCCATCGGGTGAACGCAGGTATCGCCAATCCCCCTTTTCTTCCCCGGGCGGCTCGGCCGCGTCGCCGAACAGGCGGCTCTTGGCACACCCGATGGAAGGCACGCCCAGGCGAAGGCCCAGGTGCGAGGCGATGCCGAGTCCCCTGGGATGGGCCGTGCCCTGCCCGTCGAAGATGACGAGGTCCGGTTTTTCCCTCAAACCCAGAAAGGCTCTTTCGAGCAAAAACCCCTCCCGAAAAGAGAGCAGCCCCGGCACGTAGGGGAACCGCAAATCTCCACCGTGGAACGACTCGTCGATAAGTTGCAAATCCGGCCAGGAGAAAACCACCACCCCCCCGACGCCGAATCGCCCGCGCCACTCGCATGAGATATCAGCGCCCGCAATCGTTCTCGGCACGTTGGACAACGGATGCAGGGCCAGGCGTTTTGCGAGCGCCTTCTGGACCCGAACCGCTTCGGGGGGCGCGATCTCCCAGGAATGGTGAAGCAAGTCGGTCATTGATCCGTCATCGATTCTCGAAGGGGCGGGAGGTTTCCGGCGTCATTTGCCTTGGGTTTCAGACAACCGGGATGCGCGCCGTTACGCCGAAACGGCGGGAATGAGCCCTACTCCGTGGGAATCTGCGGAACCTTCCCCTTGAGCGGGGCCACCTCGGGCGCGATGCGGTTGACGGAGAAGATGTACTTTTCGCCGCGAACCTTCTTGAGGACTTCGTTGAGCTGGGCCAGATCATGCACCTGCACGTCCAGGCGAATCTTCGCCCTGTTCCCGGAGGTTTCGGCCTCGACACGCGAGATGTTCGTATCACAAGTTGCGATGTCGGCGCTCAGGCTCGCCAGCACGCCCGGCCTGTCGCGCGCCTCGATGACGAGCGTCACCAGGTGCATCTGGTTCTTGTCGACTTCGCCCCAGGCGACCTCCACCAGGCGCTCCTGCTCGTCCATCAGCGCCTTGATGTTGGGACAACTCTCGTTGTGCACCGTCACGCCGCGTCCGCGCGTGATGAAGCCCACGATCCCGTCGCCCGGAATCGGCTGGCAGCATTTCCCGTAACGAATCAAAACGTCGTCCTGGCCCTTGACGAGGATGCCTGATTTGTTCTTGTGGCGGCTCACGCGGTTCACGAGACGCCTGAGGCGGGAGTTCTCCCGCTTCTCCCGCTCGCGCACGAGTTGTTCGGGCAGCAGCTTGTGCACCACCTGCCGTGCGGATACGCGCCCGAAACCAATCGACGTCAGCAAGTCCGCATCGCTTTGAACCCCGAAGGATCGCGCCACCTTCCGCAATTCCCCGGGCTTCATGTATCCCGCGACTTCGGTCTTCTCCACGCATCGCTCCAGCTCATGTTCGAGCAACTCCTGGCCGAGCGTGAGGGAGCGCTCTTTCTGCTCCTGCCTGATCCAGTTTCTGATTTTCTGCTTCGCCCGGGCGGTGACGACGAACTTCAGCCAGTCGGCGCTGGGCCTGCGGTGCGGGTTCGTGATGATCTCGACGATGTCGCCGTTCTCGAGCAGCGTGCTCAGCGGCGTGATTTTTCCGTTAACCTTGGCGCCCACGCAACGACTGCCCACCTCCGTGTGGATGGAGAAAGCGAAATCCACCGGCGTCGCCCCGCGCGGAAGGCTCTTCACCTCGCCCCGGGGCGTAAAGACGAACACCTCGTCCTGAAACAGATTGACTTTCACGGAGTCGACCAGATTCCTGGGGTCGGATTCTTCGTTCAGGCTTTCCACGATTCTCCTGATCCACTCGAACTTGTCGGCCATGCCGTCGTCGGCCTCATCGCCCTCCTTGTACTTCCAGTGCGCGGCGATGCCCTCCTCCGCCACCCGGTGCATCTCCCTGGTGCGGATCTGGAATTCCACCCGCTGGCCCTCCGGCCCCACGACGGTGGTGTGAAGAGATTGATACAGATTCGCCTTGGGGAGAGCAATATAATCCTTGAAGCGTCCGGGAATGGGCGTCCACGTGGAGTGCAGGACTCCCAATACGGCATAACAATCCTTCACGGAATCCACGATGATTCTCACGCCACAGATGTCGTACACCTGATGGAAATCAAGGTTCTGCGTCTGCATTTTCTCATAAATGCTGGAATGGAGCTTGAACCTCGCGGAGGCGGCGCCGTCGATGTCCTCCATTTCGAAAATCTCCCGCAACCGCTCCATGACGAGCTCCATATACGCTTCGCGGTCTTCGAGGCCGTCGCGGAGCATCTCGTCGATCTCCAGGAATTCCTTGGGATGCAGGTGCTTGAACGCCACGTCCTCCAGCGCGCCCTTGAGCCATCCGATGCCGATGCGATTGGCGAGCGGGGCGTATATTTCCGCCGTCTCCCGCGCAATGCGCTCTCTGCTTTTCTGGGGGAGATGCTGGAGCGTCTGCGCGTTGTGGAGCCTGTCCGCGAGTTTGATGATGATGACGCGGATATCCTTCGCCATGGCGATCAGCATCTTGCGGTAGCTTTCCGCCTGGCGAACCTGGGTGTTCGATACGTCGATCTTGGCGAGTTTCGTGACGCCGTCCACGAGTTCGGCGACGTCTTTTCCGAAATACCCGTCAATTTCCCCCAGCGTCGTGGCGGTATCCTCCACGGTGTCGTGGAGAAGCCCCGCGCATACGGTTTCAGGGTCCTGGCGCAACTCCGCCAGGAGCCGGGCCACCTCCAATGGATGAGATATGTAGGGTTCGCCGGAAATGCGGGATTGTCCCTTATGGACCTTCGCCGTGAAAATATAGGCTTTGGTGAGCAGATCCGAGCAGTCGGGCGAGTATTCCTCGACCAGATCGATGATGTCCATGATCCGGGCGGGCGGGCGTGGCGTCAAAACTGGAGGCAACGATTTTCCTCCTCTTTCGACTTGCTCGGCCTGATGACGAAAAAAAGCAAAATCAGGCCCTTTCGGTGAATATAGGGCCTCTTACAAAAGAAACGCTACCTGAGCACCCATATAGCGTCAAGGAGTTCGCTCAAAAAAAAAGACTCCCCCGAGCCGGGGGAGTCTTCGCCTGATATCTCTCGTCTTAATATGCGCGAAGCGGCGAGGTGACGAATTCGTGCATGAACGGCGTCATGTATTCGGACTCGTCCTCGTGCTTGGGCACGATGATCGCCCCCTTGTTGCAAATCTCCTCGCACAGACGGCAGCCGACGCACGTGGACTGATCCACCACGGCCACCGCGCTGTGGTCGCGCTCCACGGAGGAGGGCGCCATGCGGATGCAGTCGAACGGGCAAACGTCCACGCACCAGATGCAGCCCGTGCAGTTCTCCTCGAGCACGAAAGCCTTGGGCATCTCCTTGTGCTTGATGTTCTTGATGATGTCGCCCGTATCGTCCTGAATGGCGAAGGCCGGACAATACTTGCCGCACACGCCGCAGTCGATGCAGAGCGTGGGGTCGATCATGTATATCTCGCGCGGCTCGCCCGTGATGGCCTTCGTGGGGCAGACGGGCTCGCACACCGAACACCCGATGCAAGCGTCGAAGATGAAATGGGGCATATCTGCGCCTCTTTAATGATTCCGTTTCACAAAGGGCGACCCGCCGGCGAAGATGCGCACCGACAGACTTCTTGCGATACCAAAGATATATCCATTCCGAGCGCGCCTTGTCAAGGCATCTTGTGAACTGCGGCCTCATCACAGGCGGCAAAGCTCCTGATTCCCTTGCCCTCGGCCCGGATTTGCGTCAGAATAAGCGCGTTGTTTGCCGTCGCAAACGCAAGCGGGGAAAGAGATGACGACATTCGAGAACTGGAGTTTAACAGCGCAGTTCGCGCAGGTGTTTATCGGCTTGTTGCAGGCGGGGCTGATTTTCTACGGAATCCGCGTCATGGACAGAAACGCCA
>WTGD01000190.1 GCA_011523725.1 Nitrospinota bacterium | reverse complement strand
CCTCCGGGCGGGACATGCTTCCCGCCGGGTTTCGAGATAGACGCCCCTCTTTTTCCATGAGAATCACATGAGCGAACTGGAATTCGTCGCCACTGTCTGCGTTCTCTTCTTCGGGGGATTCGTGAAGGGTTCCATCGGCTTCGGCACGCCGCTGGTGGCCGCGCCCCTGCTCGCGCTCTTCATCATCCCCCAGAACGTCGTCACCATGCTGGCGCTCCCGCTCCTCGTCACCAACATCACCGACACCTACCGCCATCGTTCGGAATGGCGCTCGCTCGGGGAAATATGGCTGTATCTCCTGTGCGCCCTGGCCTTCATTCCGGCCGGAGTGTGGTTCCTGGGATTCGGAGACCCCGATTTCATCCGTTTGATGATGGGCGTCATGGCCTATACCTACCTGCTCGTGGAGAGCCGCCTCGCTTCGTTCAAAGAACTCGGCGCGGGTTTTCAGCGAATCGTGGGCATCATCATGGGCGCGACGCTGGGTTTCGTCTACGGGACGACGACCATCAGCGGCGCCATCAACATGATTTACTTCAGCATGCTCAGAATGACGAAAAACCCCTTCATCTTCCTGATGAACGCGTTCAACACGTCGGGCATGTTCGTCATCATCGCGAGCCTCATCCTGCAGGGTTTTTATACGAAACCGCGTTTGACCAGCGCGCTGCTGGCCATCATCCCCGTCTGTATCGGGTATCTGGTGGGCATCCGCGTCCGCGAACGCATCGACCAGGCGCTTTTCTTCAGGCTCATCCGGGTCGCCTTGTTCCTCATCGCCACGAGCCTCGTGCTCAAGTTCATCATGGGGAAGATGTGAGGGTTCTGAGGGATAAAGCAACCCTCCATACGACCTTTCAGGCCTACTCGGAATGAAGATATTTTTCGAGTTGCCTAATGCGCACACCCCTACCCTCCGTAGCCACACCACCCCGCCTCACCCTGAGTAGCCGCGAAGCGGCGTATCGAAGGGTCGCCGCGTCCCTCGATACGGTACTTCGTACCTACTCGGGATGAGGGGGAAGTGGCTTCTGCGGGCCTACCTGAAATGAGAGCGTTTTGGGGGTTCCTTTACTCCCTTTGATATGCAGATTCTCGAATCCCGCCGTCTCGGGTCGGGGGCTTCGCCACTAGAACCCGAGCCTTTCCTGGCGCAGATGCTTCGCCATCTCCCTGGCGCGGCCCTCACCGCGAATCAAATCGAGGTAGACCTGGACGGGACTCGCCAGCCAAATCCCGTCCACCAGCTCTCGAAACAGCAACTCGCCGGACGACTTCGCCTCGATGACAACCAGGTTTGCACCCCGGTCGACCATGTTAGCATCAAGTGCGTCCAGGACCCTGTCTGTGCCGGCGCCGGCCATCATCCGACAACGCACCTGGGAGACAACCGATAGAAAGGGCGCGTACCGTTGCCCTGCCGCCTCATGAGTGATCGCGTATTCAGCTTTTTGAGCGGCACAGACCTCGGCGAACTTCCGGGCCAGTTCCTCCGAACGAACCGAGGGCACGAAGTAACGCCGCATTACAAGGGGCCGCATTACCGCCAGTCGCTCGACCCATGCGTCCAGCAGAGCGCCAGGCACTCGCAGGTCGCGTTCCTTGGTTGGCCCCTGCCCGCGCGACACCACCCAATCGAACCTCTCAAGCTCGGCCAGCACCTGCGAGGCGGTCGCGGGCGAGACCCGCGCCTGCTCCGCGACCTCCTTGACTCCGAACCACTCACCATGCCGCATCAGCAGCACGTGCAGCACCTGCGCACGGCGACCCGAAAACAAGGAGCGAATGGTTTTCGACAAGGCCTTCGGCGGCGGCTTGTCCACGTAAACGTAGATGTCTTGGGCAGGAAGAAACAGGCTGCCCCCGCTGTCATAGTAGCCGACCCGTTCTTCCCTCAGCAGGTCTTTGGCTCCGGGTGAAATGGATTGGGCCACCAGGAAGGACATCGTTTGCCGCTCTTCCGCCGATTCCGGCCATCTTTGCGCAAATGCCTGGAACCGCCAGAGAGTCTGCCGCACGTCACGAGGATAGAGGGCCTTCTTCACCTCTATCATCAGGGTGACAGACTTCCCTCCCGCCCTGAGATCGACCCGGGCGTCATACCCTCGATCCGGGCCGCCGGGCTGTATAGGCGAACCCAACTCCGCTTGCGCCTCGGGCAGCCCCCGCAGGTCTTCCAGGAACTGGTCGAGCAGTTGTTTTTCCATAACCCCTTCGTCAGACATCAGCATTCTGCCTATTCGCTGTACAGTAAATATCATTTTTATAGCATATATTCACGATAACAAGCAAATTCGCTGCGCAGTAAATATATTCTATAGGCAACCAAGTGCTCACGGCTAACCTTACAGGACTAAGGCACATTGGAGTATTTCATGCTTATTTCCGGCGCAATCACCAGGGGAATGGTCGCCGCTGTTACAACGAGGTATCGGGCATCATCAACAAGCTATCGCCAAACGACATGGGAGCATCCTCAGGCCCTGCTATCCGAGAATGGTTTCAGCAGAAGAGAAAACCCCGCCCGGGCGAACCCGGGCGGGGTTTGATGCTGTCAGGAGGGAAGCCGGGCTGCCCGGCTAACCGCCGTTCTGCTTCGCCATGATGGCGCGGGTGATGTCGCCCTCCGGCGTCACCCCCTCCGGCGCGCCGTTCATGCCGGGGAATTTCTGGTGGTTCTTCACCGGGTCGATGCCCGCGAGATTCGCCAGCGTCGTACCCAGGAAACCCGCCTTGTCCTCTTTCGTGATGGCGGGGTAGCCCCACTTCTCCTGCAGTTCCTCGTCGATGTGGAGCTTCAGTACCGCCTCGACAGACTGGTAGGGGTCCGAAGCGGGCCAGTCGCTGCCCCACACAAAACGGCCGGGGCCGACGATCTGCAGCGTCGTGCCGACCATGTGGGCGAACCGGTGCGGCGCGCGCATGAGCCAGGGCAGAAGAATCGAATAGCTCACGTACACGTTGGGGTGTTTCCACATCAGCATGACGAGGTCTTCCCAGTAGGGATAGCCGCCGTGGTAGGCCACGATTTTGAGGTCCGGGAAGTCGGACGCCACCTCGTCCAGCAGAATCGGCAGGGTGTAGCGCGTGGGACCCAGCCGGATGGTGATGCCGGTGTGGAAGAAGGCCACGATGCCCTTGTCCTGGCACATCTCATACGCGGGCCAGAGCCTGCGGTCGTTGATGGGGCAGTCCTCGGGCTGATAGAACTTGGTGAACTTGAAGTTGTAGTTGTCGTGGAGGTATTCCATCTCCCAGAGGAAATCCTTGGTCTTGCGCTTGGAGAACGGCCCCACGTTCGAGACGCCGATCACGCGGTCGGGGTATTTCTCGATGGCGTCGATGACGTGCTGGTTCGTGGAGAACGGCGCGCTGTCGCCCGCCGTGTCGATGAACGACTCGCGCATGAGGGCAATCTGGTCCACGCCTGCGCGGTTCATGTCGCCGATGATCTTGTCGATATGCCAGTCCATGCCCGGGTGGATGGCCGCCGGCCTGTTGTTCCTGTGGTCGATCCACTGCCACTGGTTGCACATCTTGTGCGCGTACTCGAATGTGCTCGTGCCCTCGAAATACTTGATGAAGCGCCGGTAGTCCTCGGGCATCACGTGCGTTTCGCAGTCGATGATGTAGTAGTCGTTCGCGTCCTCGCCCGTCTCGGGATTGGACGGCAGGGGCATCTTCGTGTCCCAGGTGGGGGGCACGTATTCAGCCTGCGCGGTTCCGTCTGTGCTCATTCTCGTTTACCTCCAGAAGGGTCGAATAATGGAAGCGACTCCGTCGCGTTCCGCTCTATGATGACGAACAGCATTTGCCCAGAAACAAAAGAGGCCCTATGTTAGGATGCTCAAGTAATCGTGTAAAGCGGCGTCATCACCGAAAACGACGAGAGAAGGCCATGTCCGGCGCAACCCGAAAATCCTATACGATCTGCTCCCCCCACTGCGGGAACAATCCCTGCAGCTTCGAGGTCGAATCGAACGGCGAGGAGATCACCTCGTTCCGGGCGAATCCCCGGATGCGCATCAAACCCTGCATCAAGGGGTTCCAGTTGCCGGACAGGTATCATCATCCCGACAGGCTCCTCTACCCGATGAAGCGCGTGGGGGCGAAGGGCTCGGGGCCGGGCGGCGCAAACCGCTTCGAGCGCGTGAGCTGGGACGAGGCGCTGGATATGGTCGCCGGTGGACTCGAGGCCGCCAAGGAGAAGGGCGGCAACGAATCCGTGATGATGTACCACTACTCCGCCCAGCACACCCTGCCCGGCGGACGCGACGCCGACCCCGCCACCATCATGCGGCTTTTGAACATGTGGGGCGGCGCCGTGCAGCCCTACATGCGGGGCAGCCTCTGCTGGAAGGCTTTCCTGGGCGCGAGCGAAGACGTCTTCGGCCACTGGCAAGTGAGCAACAAGCCGACCGATGAGTGCGAGTGGATCGTCCTTTGGGGCAACAACCCGGTGGAAACGGGATACCGCGGTCTGCTCCAGTCCTTACAGGCCGCCAAGAAAAACGGCGCCCGCTTCGTCGTGGTGGACCCCCTCCGCACGCGGACGGTGGAGCGCTTCGGCGAGGTTCACGTGCCGATTCGCCCCTCGACGGACACCGCGCTCGCACTGGCCGTGCTTCGCCTCATGCTCGCAGAGGGCGCGCCCGATAAGGATTTCCTCCGGGCGAGAACCAACGCCGCGTTCCTGGTGGACGCGGACACCGCTTGTTTCGTGCGGGACCCAAGCGGCGCGCCCCTCGCCTGGGACCTTGATGCCTCCTCGGCCAGGCCCTTCGACGCCTGCGTGAAACCGGCCCTGAGCGGGACGTTCGAAGTGAACGGCGCCGGTTGCCGGCCCGCGCTCGATTACTTGCGCGACGCCGCCGAACCCTGGACGCCCGAGCGCGCGGCGCGCGAATGCGGCGTCTCAAAAGAGCATGTGCACGCCATCGCCCATGCGATGCGGAGAGGAAAAGTCATCGTCTACTACGGGTCCTATCAGCGCACCGTTCACGGGGAGCAGGCTGTCCGCGCGCTGCACATCCTGAACCTCCTCGCGGGCGCCTCAGCAGGCGTTTTGCGCCACGGTGCGCGAGAGGCGGGCTTTTCATCCGCCACGGCGCACGGAACCGGCCTCGCCGAAGTGATGACCGACCGCTGGGCCGTCCCCAATCCGGTCAAGCGCACCATCCCGACCGGGCGGATCGGAGAAGCCATCCTGAACCCCGATTCCTACGGCGGCCCCGTGCACGCCGCGCTCGTGATGTGGGGCAACCCGGTCGGCCAAGCGGGCAACGCGCACAAGACCGAGCGCGCGCTTCGCTCTCTGGATTTCTGCGCGGTGGCGGACATCTTCATGACGCCGACGGCGAAATGCGCGGACGTGGTCTTGCCGGCCTCCACCTGGCTGGAGCGTTGCGCGATCACCGGGGGCATGGAGGCGGGCAGCACCTTCTACCACCTCGCCCGCGAGATGAACCCCAGGCACATCCTGCTCTATACGCCGGGCGTCATGCCGCCGCGCGGGGAGTCGCTCGATGACTTCGAGATCGTCTGCCGCCTGGCCGAAAAAATGGGCTACGGCGCGCATTTCCCCTGGAAATCATCGAAGGAATGGATCGAAGAACTCCTGGAGGCCGCGCGGGCGGACGCGCGCTTCCCCTGGTTCCAGGACGTCACGATCGAGAAACTCGAGGCCGAGGGGCATATCATTCTCGACGTTCCCGACGCCGCGGCCGGCTGGGACCTCGCCACCCCGCACGGACGCGCGCAGGTGTATTTCGAAGATATCCCGCAGCAAGTGCCGGCGCATTATCCGCCCGAAGAAGAACGAAACGGCGCGGAGTACCCGCTTCAACTCCTCACGCCGAAAACCTATTTCCGGGCGAGTTCCACCTTCAACAACGCGAGGAAGCTGCTGCGCCACGGCTGGAACGTCGCCACCCTGCATCCGGCGGACGCCGCCGCCCGGGGCATCGAGAACGGTGACGACGTGCGCCTCAAGAACGATTACGGGGAGTCCGTGTTCGAGGCCAGGGTGAGCGAGGGCATCCGGCCGGGCGTCGTGCACGTGCCTGCGGGCGGATTGCCCGAGGACGGCGCGGCCAACCAGGTCACCGGCGACGACTTATCCGAATACGAGAACGCGACGTTCAACAGCTACCGCGTGGAGGCGGAGAAGAGCTGATCGGGCGGGCGCGAGTCAATTCGTTCGGCAAATGCCGCGCCTTTTCGCAATAGTTCCTCACAAAATCTTTTTTTCGTAGGGGCGGACCCGTGTGTCCGCCCTATGTCTTTGATGTTCGTCAATGCGTATTGCGAAGGTCAAAATCTAAAAAATCGGGCGGACACACGGGTCCGCCCCTACGCAATACGCGACGGTATTGTAGCCGGGCAGGCGCAGGAGCCTGTCCGGTGCCCCCCGTGGTTGTCCGTTGTCGGGCCAAGGTACCGGACAGACACAGGGGCCTGTCCCTACCAGAGACAAAAGACGGGATTCAAGTCTTCCTACCTCCACTCCCACCCCTTGTGCTTGAGGAGCACCACTTCGGTGGGGGGCGGCAGCGTCCTGCGGCTGAAGACGTAGGTGTCGCTCTCCAGCCTCCTGACGCGCCTGAAAGCGCCGAGAAATACGTTCAGCTCCTCGAGCGAGCGGACGTCCATCGGAATCGCGACGTTGGGGCCGAGTCTTCGGACGAATTCCGCCATGACTCTCGGGTTCATGGCGCCCGGGTCCGAGATGATCGCCAGGGCCACGTGAATCTTCCCCAGCCTTCTGAGCTGCTCGGGGTTCATGGGCGATCCCAGATCCCCCAGATGGGCGATGCAAAGACCGCCCGTCTCGAAAAGGAATGACGAGGCCTTGGCCTCTCCCGTATCGAAATCGTCACCCCCAGTACCCTGGACGATGGGCACATTGCGGATGCGCACGTCGCCTATCCGGTAATCCACCTCGTTCCATTTCTCTCCGTAGCCGAGCACGCCGCGCAAGACGACGGGCTTTCCGCCCAGCACCTCCACGGAACTGTGGTTCATGGCTTCCTCGCTCGTCGTCGCCACATGGGGGCTTGTATTCGGGACGGGGTAGCCCCGGTGCGGGGAGAAAGGATCGGTCACGACCCGGATTCCGCCCGGGGAGATGATGCGGAAAAAGGCGTGGCCGAACCACTGGATGCTGATGCGGCGCGGGGCTTTCGCCGCCTGGAGGTAGGATACGGGCACCGCTCGCTTGAAAGGAAAATGGCGCACCAGGCCGGGTGAGCATTTGGCGGAGGCGATGTCAGGGACTATCAGACTACAGACGAGCAAAGCGAGGCAAAGCGCTTTTTTCATCTCTCCTCCCTCCGGTCCGCGTAAGATGAATGAACGAAATACTATCCTTTAATCAAGGGCGTGAGAAGCGATGCGCTCTCGCCGGGGGAGCGGCTCGAGAAATAGTGCGGCCGGATAAGGCTTCCACATGAAAGTTTTTCAAAAAGCCCGCTTTATGACAGGATGAACCCGATTTCCCCGGTAAATACAGGATGACCTATCACGCATACAGTACGAAGGAGCTCCCATGCCCATCATCGATTTGAGTCTCGCCCACTACGACGAAATGGACCCCGTGGCGGCCGCCGTGGGCAAGATGATGAACGCCGAAACCTCCGTGCGGCGCAAATACTTCCCGCCTAAAAAAGAACCCGACGTCGTGTTCGTCGACAGCTGGCTCTCCATATTCGCCCACGCGGGCACGCACCTCGATTGCCCGCGCCACATCTACCGCTGGGGGAAGACGACGGACGAGGTGCCGCTCGAGCGCTTCATGGGCCCGGCGTGTATGCTCGATTTCTCATCCAAGGGGGCGGATGCGCCCATCTCCGCCGGGGACCTGGAGGCGCACGCAGGCCTCGTGCGTGAAAACGACATCGTTCTTTTGCGCACCGATTTCACGGACAAGTTCTGGGGCTCGGACGCTTATTTGAGGAACTCGCCCTTCCTCACCGGCGACGGCGCCAGATGGCTCGTGGACAAGGGCGTGAAGGCGGCCGGCTTCGATTTTCTCCAGGAAGAAGAAGTCAAGAAGATTCCCGAGAACGTGCCCGAGAACTACGTCGTCCACCGGACGCTATTGGGGAACGGGATCATCCAGATCGAGCACATGACGAACCTCTCCGCCATTCCCCAGGAGCGCTTCGAGGTCATCGCGCTGCCGCTCAAGATGCCGGGTATCGAAGGCTCCCCGTGCCGGGCCGTGGCCGTCGTGGAGTAGGAACTCTCGATTATTCAGGTGATTTTTGCCCCGCCAGATAACCCTCGAACATGCCTTCGAGACGAGACACTCTCGCGTCCAGGGATGCTACACTCGCAGCCAGGGATGACACGTTCGCCTCCAGGGAGGAAACCCTGGTTTCCAGAGATGATACTCTCGCTTCCAGGGCGGATATGCGCCTATCAAGCCGGTAAAGGTAGGCCAGGATGGCGATTCCGAAAAAGGCGATTTCAATCATTTCGGCAGTCATTTTTCCACGCACTCCTAAAGGACTTGAAATATATATGGGGTCCTCTGGAACGCTCGTACAACAAGACTCTATTATATTGGGGATTTAATTTCAAACAGGAGACTGCACGAAGCTCAAAGAAATCCTCACGACCACGCCTTTCTGGTGCTCGAAAAGGGATTTTTCAGGAATCTTGCAGAGGAGCCGGAGAAACGAAACGCTTATGCAGGTATGGCATCGATATTCGGGCGTTCCCACAAGACGGCAGGAATCAACTCACTGATGGGTTTGTGCACCAATTCATCCGAACTGATATGGTTCGCGACGATGAGCTCGCCCGCTATATCCTGCAAAACTTCTTCGAACTCTTCTATCGTTTCGGCTTCGATATGGAGCCCTTCGATGTCGCTCACGGAATAAAAAACCCGCGATTCCTCGTCCCATACGGCCTTCACGGTAAATGCGCGTTTTTGAGACATCATTCACCTCCACATTCGCTTTCACCTTGCCCGCCTCGAAGTTCCAACCGATGATATTATAGACAAACCGCTCTACAATATATAGCAGTCTATTTTTTCGACATTCGCGCCTCCGCCCAGGGA
>WTGD01000410.1 GCA_011523725.1 Nitrospinota bacterium | reverse complement strand
CCGTTTTTGATCTCCTCCACCGCCCCCAACACACGCTCGGCGTGGGCGTGGGCGCTGTCGACGACGAGGAGGTCCGCCCCCGCCTCATGGAGCGCGGAGACGCGCTCGCGCATGTCCGCGGCCACGCCCACCGCCGCCGCCACGCGCAGGCGGCCGAACTTGTCCTTGGCCGACTTAGGGTAGCGGCGCACCTTCTCGATGTCCTTCAGGGTGATGAGACCCTTGAGGTTGAAGTCCTCGTCCACGACGAGGAGCTTCTCGATGCGGTGGCGGTGCAGGATTCCCTTGCTGTCGTCGAGCGTCGTTCCCTCCGGCACCGTGACCAGCTTCTCGCGGGTCATCAACTCCGCGACCGGCTTGTCGAGGTTCGTCTCGAAGCGCACGTCGCGGTTCGTGAGGATGCCGACGAGGCGCCCCTCCTCGGTGACGGGCACGCCCGAGATGTGGTAGGTCTGCATGATCTCCAGGGCTTCGCGTATCCGCTGCCCGGGCCGCATCGTGATGGGCTGGGTGACCATGCCGCTCTCCGAGCGTTTGACGCGGTCCACCTCGGCCGCTTGGCGTTCGATGGTCATGCTGCGGTGCACGACGCCCAAACCACCCTGCTGGGCGAGCGCGATCGCCAGGTCCGATTCCGTCACCGTGTCCATGGCCGCGCTCAGCAGGGGAATGCCGAGTTCAATCTCCTCGCACAAAAAAGTGGAGAGGTCCACGTCTCTGGGCAATACTTCCGAGTGCGCGGGCAGCAGCATCACGTCGTCGAAGGTATAGGCTTCTTCTATCGGGGGGTTGAGCATCTTTATGCGCCACTCCCTTGAATGAGAGGAAACGGAGAATACCCCTGCGATTCTACGGTATAGATAAAGGAACGCCCGCCACCATTGCGCCGAAAAGGCCAAAAGTGAGCGGGCGTGGCGGAAACCTCCTCAGCCATCGGCGACCGATGGCCTTTGCAAGAAACAGGGACCGACAGGCTGCTTCCAAAGGACGCGGCATCAGAGGCCTCCCTCGATGGCCCTCCTTTTCCTTGCCTCGCCATTCTGTTCCGCAAGGGCGCGGGTGTCAAGGGCTTCCCCGTCTCTCGCCCGAAAACCGGCTCAACTCCTGAGAAAGCGCCTCCTCACGGGGCCTGCGCCCATCACGAGCATGACGGGCCGTCCATGCGGGCAGGTCCATCGGCCCGGCGTCTTCTCGAGCTCCTCAACGAGAGCGGCAGCCTGCTCGGGGCGCATGGGCTGCGCCGCCTTCACCGCGCCCTTACAACTCATCCTCGCGATGATGCCGTCTATCAGGTCTGCGAAACTCACAGGTCTCTCGATATCCGCCAAACCCTCTGCGATCTGACGCACTGCGCCTGCGGGATCACGGTCCGCAAGAAGCGCAGGCACGGCCCGAATCCGGTATTCGCCGGGACCCGCACATTCGAGTTCGAAGCCCGAGCGCAGCAGATCGTCGCGATGCGCCTCGATGCTCAGCGCCTCCTCGGGCCTGAGCCGAATCTCCTCGGGCACCAGACACGCCTGGCTGTCCACGCGGCCCTCCCGGAACTGGTCGCGGAACCGGTTGTAGAGCACGCGCTCGTGCGCGGCGTGCTGATCGACGAGCACGAGCCCCTGCGGTGAGGCGAACAGCAGGAAGCACTCCTCCCATTGCCCCAGGTATCGGCATTCGGAGAGGACGACCGGATCCGCCGGATGGGGCGGCTCGAGGGTGCGCTCGAGCGGCGAGGAGGCCGCCGAATCGGACGGGGAACCTACTGGCGCTGGCGGATTGGATTCAGCCACAACTGCGTCAGCCGCAGGCGCCGAGGATTCGAGCGGTACTTCCTCTGCGGAGGCGCCGGAATCTCCGGCGGCGCCGAAGTCTCCATAGTATCCGCCGCCGCCCAGCAAGGCGGGCGCGGAGGTTCGGGCGGGAAACGACCCGGCGGGCGCGGCGCCTTCCTCAGCTGCGGCGCCCGGAGCCGCGCGGCTCACGCCCTGATGGGCGAAATCGCGCCGCGCCCTCTCGGGCCGCGCGCCCAGCACGGCGGCGACGCTATCGCGCACGAGATCGTAGACGCCCGATGCGAAGCGGAAGCGCACCTCCTGCTTGGCGGGGTGGACGTTCACGTCCACGTCCTCGGGCGGCATGTCTAAAAAGAGAATGAAGACGGGGTGGCGCTTCACCGGCAGGAAGCTGCGGTAGGCCGCATACGCAGCGTGGACGAAAAGGCGATCCCGGATGGGGCGTCCGTTTACGAAGAGATACTGCGCGTCGCGGGTGGAGCGGTTGAGGCCGGGCGCGCCCGCCCAGCCGCTGAACGTCATGTTCTCAGACGCGGCGCGGGGAATCTTGAGCAGGTGAGAGGATGCCGCCTCGCCGACGAGTTGCGCGGCGCGCGCCTGAAGTCCTCCCGAGGCGTCCAGGTCGAGCAGCGTCCTCTTCCCGTGGCGCAGAACGAACGAGACGTTCGGGTTCGCCATGGCCGCCTGATTCGCCACTTCCAGGCAGCGGGCGAGTTCGGTCTCTTTTCTTTTGAGGAACTTGCGCCTCGCCGGCACGTTGTAGAACAACGAGCGCACCTCGACCCTCGCGCCGGGCGCGGCGCCCATCTCGGTGACGCGCAGGAGCTTGCCGCCCTCTATCCGAACTTCGGTTCCCAGAGCGTCCTCCGGCCTTCTGGTGGTGATGGTCATTTTCGAGACCGCGGCGATGCTCGGCAGCGCCTCGCCCCGAAAGCCCAGGGTGGCGATGCGGCCCAGGTCCCAATCCGTGGCTATCTTGCTCGTCGCGTGGCGTTCCAGGCACAAGAGCGCGTCGTCCTCGCTCATCCCGTGTCCGTCGTCGACCACCTGAACGCGCGCGGCGCCACCCGATTCCAGGTCGATTTCCACCCGCCCGGCACCCGCGTCGATGCTGTTCTCCACCAACTCCTTGAGGACGGAGGCGGGGCGCTGCACCACCTCGCCCGCGGCGATCTGGTTGGCGAGCGATTCGGGGAGTATTCGTATGCGGGATTCTTTGCTCATGGGGGTCCTCGTGTTCTCGTTCGTAGCCATCCAATGTCCCGCATTCAGGGAAAGTTGTCAAGCGATAACCACAACATTTTGTGTTTTCGAGCACTCAACTACGCCATATAATGGGATTTTCGCCGCGAAGTTACAGCAGCCCGCGTCCCATCCAGGATGTGGGCGGCACGGTGGCGTCAGGGCGGGTTTAGAGTCGTTTTTGGGGATCGACCCACACGGGAAGAAACAACTTGTGGATGCGGCCAGCCAACGGATGCTTCTTGAGCAGGCCGAGGTGTTCTTCTTGCGCTTCCAGTACCTCATCCCAGTCAGCTTCGTGCTTGGGACAATCCTTGCCTGGCGAGGGCCAGACGTCACCGCAGAAATAGATGAATAAGAGACGTGCTTTCACGTCGTGTTTATCGAGGTGATGCAAAACGGCGAGACGGTTGGCGTATTGATAGTATTTCGTCAGCCAATCGGCCGTTTGCGGAACGCTCAGATCGCGCTTAACCTCCTCGAACACGCCTTGAATTTTTCTTCTCGACTCGTCTCCAGCCCCGCAATCGGTTTGTAGTTCCCCGGTGTGGCTTTTGGCCTCGACCAGCAACCACTCCCATGTCCCATCAATCTCAATCCGGCCGACCGCGTCCCAGTTCATCACGCCGCTTCCATGCGGCCAGCATTCCTGCCAGGCGCACACCACGTCGGGATTCTCTTTCTGTAGGAAATCGAGACTCTTCCATTCTGCGTCGGGCCATTGGCTTTTGGGGTTATTGCCCGGCCAGGATGCGGCAAAGGGAAAGTCCAGCCAATGCACATTGCTCGCCGATGCGACAGCGCCACAGATTGCACGACGGAGGCACTCTCGATGTCTTCCCAGATAACGCAGGAGATGACATTCACTGCCGTAACCGTTTCCGAATTTCGCCAACTCCGCTTCCCCCGGACAAACTCCCGCGTTCAATCCGCCGTAGAGAGCCTTTCATACCATATCTTCCGCCCATTCACATTTCATCACCCCACACCATGCGCTACCCGGCATGGGAGCGTTATTGCCTGTTTTCGGGGGTTGCGCGTATACTGTGGGCGTCGGAATTCCCAATCGTGAGGCCAGGCCTTGAGCGAGAATAAAAGCGGTTTCGAGCGCGCGGTGGAGGTGATGGCCCGCCTCAGAGCGACGGACGGCTGCCCCTGGGACAAGGAGCAGGACCACCAGAGCCTCAAGCCCTATCTCGTCGAGGAAGCCTACGAGGTGATGGAAGCCATCGAGGCGGGCGACCCCGCCATGCTCAAAGAAGAGTTGGGCGACCTCCTGCTTCAGGTGCTCTTCCACTGCCGGCTCGCCGAGGAGAAGGGACTCTTCGACGCCGAGGAGACCGCCCGCGCCCTCGCGCAAAAGATGATCGACCGCCACCCCCACGTGTTCGAGGACACCCTTGCCGAGACCAGCGGCGAGGTGCTCCGGAACTGGGAGATCAGCAAGAGAAAGGCCCGCGCGGGGGATGAGAACGGCGCGGCCTCCATTCTCGACGGCGTGCCCGCCGCCATGCCCGCGCTCCAGCGCGCCCAGAGGCTTCAGGGAAAGGCATCGCGCGTGGGTTTCGACTGGCCGGACGCAGCCGGAGCGGCGGAGAAGGTGGAAGAAGAGTGGGCGGAACTCAAGGAGGCGATGCGAAAAGGAGACCGCGAGGCGCTGGAGGAGGAGATGGGCGATTTTCTCTTCGCCGCCGTGAACCTCTCCCGGAAGCTCGGAGTGAACGCCGAGGGGGCGGCCCGCGCCTGCATCGCGCGCTTCACCGCGCGTTTTCAATATATCGAAAAGGCGCTGCGCGCCCGGGGACTCTCGCCCGAGGACGTATCGCTCGAAGAACTCGACGCGCTCTGGAATGAAGCGAAAAATACCCGGGGCAGCGGGAACTGACCCGGCTCTCGCCCGAACCCCGGCCACACGCACCCGGTGACAACCACTCCGCCCGCCCGGACGAAACCAGGACCGACGCATGACGCGAAAACCCGGAACGCCACGCCCCGGAAGAAGGACCCCTCCCCCGCAGGCTGGTCTTTTTCCTGAAGACGGCACCGAACTGACCGGCGCGGTGGAGCGAATCCGCTTCCGCGCGGAGGACACCGGCTACAGCGTCCTGCTCGTCCAGCCGGACAACGAGGATTTCCCGCGCGTGGCCGTGGTGGGCTATCTCTCCTCCATCCGCGAGGGTGAGCGCGTTCGCTTCGAGGGCGCCTGGAAGGACCACCCCAGGTTCGGCCGCCAGTTCCACGCCGAACTCGCCAGTCCGCTGACGCCCACGACGGTCGAGGGCATCGAGAAGTACCTGGCCTCGGGCATTGTGAAGAACATCGGCCCCGCGCTCGCCAGAAGAATCGTGACGCGTTTCGGGGAGAAATCCCTCGAAATTCTCGATAACAACCCCAAGCGCCTCATGGAGATCAATGGCCTGGGCGCGAAGAAGCTCGAAGCCATCGTCGAGAGCTGGAAGAGCCAGAGCGAGGTCAAGAATATCATGGTTTTCCTGCAGCAATACGACGTCCCGCTTCACCTGTCCGAGAAAATCCTGAGAACCTACGGCGAGGCGTCCATACAGATTCTGAGCGAAGATCCCTACCGCCTGGCGGCGGAGATCCACGGCGTGGGCTTCAAGAGCGCGGACCGCATCGCGCAGAAACTGGGAATCCCCGCGGACTCGCCCAAACGCCTGGCGGCGGGAGCCGTCTATGTGCTCAACCAACTCGCCGAGCGCGAGGGCCACTGCTTCCTGCCCTACCAGGACCTGATCGAGACCGCCGCCGAGATGCTCGAAACCGAAGCCAACGCCCTCGCGCCCGTCATCGAGAGTCTGGGCCGGGACGGCTCGTTGGTGGTCGAGTCGGCGAACATGGTCGAGAATCTCGCTTCGCCCGAGGGCAAGCGCGTCTACGCGCGTCCGCTCTACGCCGCGGAATGCGAGGTCGCCCGCCGACTCGCCGCACTCATCCGCACGCCGCGCGACGAGGCGCGTCTCGAGGCCGCCATGCGGGGCCAGGGCGCGCCCGGCGCCACGACGAAAGAACGCCTCGGCCACCTCGCCCGGCGCGCGCTCGAGGGCGGCATGGCGACGAAGGATCAGGGCGCGGCCATCGAGGGCGCGCTCACGCAGAAGGTGCTCATCGTCACGGGCGGCCCCGGCACCGGCAAGACGACCATCGTGAGCGCCGTCACGAACCTCTATACGAAACTGGGCCTCCAGGTCATCCTCGGCGCGCCCACGGGCCGGGCGGCCAAGCGCCTCTCCGAAGTCACCGGCCACGAGGCGGCCACCATCCACAGGCTGCTCGAATACAGCTGGCACTCGGGCGGCTTCACCCGCGACGCGGAAAACCCGCTCACGGGCGACATCGTGATCATCGACGAAGCCTCGATGCTCGACGTTCACCTGACGGCCCATCTTTTGCGCGCGGTGCCCGACCCGGCGACGCTCGTCCTGGTGGGCGACGTGGACCAGCTACCCTCCGTGGGACCCGGCAACGTCCTGAGCGACGTCATCACGTCGGAAACCCTGCCCGTGGCGCGGCTCACCGAGGTCTTCCGCCAGGCGCAGGAGAGTCTCATTGTCGAAAACGCACACCGCGTGAACCGGGGCGAGATGCCCCGAAACGGCAAAGCGGAGAAAGAAGACGCGCCGCTCGATTACTACTTCATCGAAGAAAGCGAGGCGGAGCGCTGCGCCGACCTCCTCATCGAACTGTGCCGCGAGCGCATTCCCGAGCGGTTCGGCGTCGACGCCATCGCCGATCTGCAGGTCATCTCCCCCATGCAGCGCGGCGTACTCGGCGTGCAGAGCCTGAACGCGCGGCTGCAGGAAGCGCTCAACCCGGCCGGAAACGCCCCCGCGCTCCAGAGCGGAGGCCGCACGTTCCGCACCGGCGACAAGCTCATCCAGGTGCGCAACAACTACGACAAGGACGTGTTCAACGGCGACATCGGCGTCGTCAAGAGCGTCGTGCCCGAGGAGGGGAGCATTCGCGCCGCCTTCGATTCGGGCGTCGTCGAATACACGCGCGGCGCGCTCGATGAGGTGATGCACGCCTACGCCATCACCGTCCACAAGAGTCAGGGGAGCGAATACCCCGCCGTCGTCATCCCGCTCCACACCCAGCACTTCCCGATGCTGCAGAGAAACCTCGTCTACACCGCGCTCACGCGGGCGAAGCGTCTGGCGGTGTTCGTCGGCTCGAAGAAGGCGCTCGGCATGGCGGTAGGAAACGCGCGCGTGAGAAGAAGGTGGAGCGGTTTGCCGGAAAGGATCCGCCGCGAGGCGAAACTCGCCCCGCTTCTCACGGAACCCTCCCCCGCTCCACGAGACGACGAGGCCGATGAGGCGCAGTTCACGGAAGACGCGCCGCCGGATGCTCTCTATGAGGATGAGGCCACAGTGGGTGACGAGGATTTCCCGACCGGAAGCGAGTTGACCTACCACCCCTTGGACGAGTAGCGGCCAACCTGCAAAGCAAAAGAAAAGCCCCCGTCCCGGAGGACGGAGGCGGTATCAGTGGCGAGAGAAGAGGTTACTTCGCAGTCCGCTCGATGAGCGCCTTGAGTGCAGTCATCGACTCCTCGTGCCGCCTCGCGCTATCTCTTTCCCGCAATTCCGAGGCGCGGCTCATCTGACTCAAGCCCATCAAGATGAGGGCGCACTGCGCGAGGCCGATCAGGGACTGGATAACGTAGAACCCGAGCGTTGCGATTTGAAACGTCGTCATTTCCAATTCCTCTCGGGTCTTTGGTTTTCACCATGCGAACACCACGGCCTCGCGTTCCATGGCCCGCAATCCTTTATAAAAACACTATCCTCTTTGGAACGCTCCCGCAAGATTCGGGCATGCCGTGCGACAAAGAACCGACTCGCCACGCTGTAGCCGAGCAACTCAGAACTGAAACATGAAAAAGCCCCGTCCCGAAGGACGGAGGCTGGATAGGTGTTGGGATGCGGAGGCTATTTCGACGTTCGTTCGATGAGCGCCTTGAGCGCGGTCATGGACTCCTCATGCTTCTTCATGTTTTCCTCATGCCGTCTCGCGCTCTCTCTTTCCCGAAACTCTGAGGCGCGCTCCATCTGCCTCAGACCCTTCCAAATCATAAGGCATTGCACGCTCCCTACCATGAGGGTGATGGCGCTTTGGATGCCTGCCGCCCAGAGGGTCGCGATTTGAAACGTCGTCATTTTAATTCCTCTCGGGTCTTTGGTTATCACCCTGCGAACGCCACAGCCTCGCGTTCCATGGCACGCAATCCTTTATAAACACTACCTTCTTTGGCGCGCTCCCGCAAGATTCGAGCTTGCGATCAAGGCCTCAGCACCACCTTCAGTGATTCCCCCGCTTGGGCGGCGAGACGGAAACCCTCCTGCGCCTGCTCGAGCGGAAGCCTGTGGGTGATCATCGCCTCGACTTCGACCCGTCCGGCGCGGATGAGCGCGAGCGCTTCTTCGAGATCGAGCGGGGCCGCGCCGTAGGTGGTGGTGAGGGCGATCTGCTCGCTCCAGATCCGGTTCAAGTCGATTTCGGGGCGGTAACCCGGCGGCGTGGGGGCGAAGAGTTGCAAGACGCCGCAGGTCGCGACGCACGCGAGGGCCGTCTCCAAGGCCTCGGGCGCGCCCGCGCACAGGACGACGCGGTCCGCCAGGCGGCCATCGTTCGCTTCCCGCAAGGCCTCGGCCATATCTTCACAAGAGGGCAGTGCATGCGCGCCGAAACGCCCGGCGGCTTCGAGACGATAAGGATGGACGTCCGCCGCGAAGACGGTCCCAGCACCAAAGATGCGCGCCGCCTGAACGTGCAGCAGGCCGGAGGTGCCGCTTCCCACCACGAGGATGCTCAGGCCCGGCGACATCCGGAAGCGCCGCCAGCCGCGCAGGACGCAGCCCAAAGGCTCGACGAACACGCCCGCATCGTCGGACACCGCATCGGGCAGGTGGAGCGTCCCCCGCTCCACGTTGACGGCGGGCAGACGGATGAAGTCGGCGAAACCGCCCGGGTCGAAATTCGTGCTTTTCAGCGTCTCACACGCCGTGTGATCACCGCGCAGGCAAAGCGCGCAGCGGTTGCACGGCACGTGATGGGTGACGCAGACGCGGTCGCCCACGCGGAAGCCGGACACCCCCTCGCCTACTTCCGCAACGACGCCCGTCACCTCATGGCCCAGCAC
>WTGD01000299.1 GCA_011523725.1 Nitrospinota bacterium | reverse complement strand
ATTGTAGGGGCCGCATATATGCGGCCCGTGTAGTGGGTGAAAAAAACAGGGTCGCATATATGCGACCCCTACAAAAACAAATTTCCCTCTCCAGATTTACCAACAGCCCCCTGTAATTCGCGTCAGGCGCACGCCTCGCGTATGGATTCCTCCACAGCGCCCACCATCCGGCTGATCTCATCAACAGTCACGCAATAGGGCGGCATCAGGACGACCACGTCGCCAAGCGGCCGTACGGCGAGGCCGCGCCTTCTCGCCGCGAGGATGACCGCGCGTCCCTTGCGCTCCGCGGGCGTGTAGGGTTCCTTCGTCGCCTTCTCCTTCAAAAGCTCCACGCCCACCATCCAGCCCAGGCCGCGCACCTCGCCCACGTGTTCCGAGGCTTTCAGTCTTTCGAGTTCGCTCCACAGATGGGCTATCTTCGCCTGGTTGTTTTGAATCGTGTCTTCCCGCTCGAAAATTTCGAGGTTCGCGAGCGCCGCCGCGCAGGCGAGGGGGTTGCCCGTATAGGAGTGGCCGTGAAAGAACGCCCGGCCAGTCTCGGGCGGGCCGCGAAATGCGTCGAATATCTCCTCGGTGGCGAGCGTCGCCGCCAAAGGGAGGTAGCCGCCCGTGATCCCCTTGGCGAGGCAGAGGATGTCGGGCGAGACGCCCTCGTGCTCACACGCGAACATGGGGCCGGTGCGCCCGAAGCCGGTGGCGACCTCGTCCGCTATCAGGAGCACGTCGTGCTCCGTGCACGCCTCGCGCACTCTCTTGAGAAAGCCGGGGGGCTGCACGATCATCCCCGCCGCTCCCTGCACCATCGGTTCCAGGACCACGGCGGCGAGGTGCGGCGCGTTCTCAGCAATATGGTGCGTTATCTCATCGCCCGAGCACACCGGGCACGGCGGGCGCTCCACCCCTCTCGGGCACCAGAAGCAATAGGGCGTCTCGGCGCGCATGGTCTGGAAGAGCAGCGGCCCGAAGATGTGGTGGAAGAGGTCGATTCCGCCCAGCGAGACCGCGCCGACCGTGTCGCCGTGGTAGGCGAGGTTGAGCGTCAGGAACCTGTCTTTCTCGGGCTTCGGGTCTTTTCTCTGTTTTTGGTACTGGAACGCCATTTTCAAGGCGATTTCCACCGCCGTCGCGCCTGAGTCCGAATAAAAGACTCTCGTGAGGCCTTCGGGTGCGATTTGCGTGAGCTTTTCGGCGAGTTCGATGGCGGCGGGGTTCGCCATGCCGAGCTGGGTGGTGTGGGCGATCCGCCCAAGCTGCGCGCGAACGGCCTCGTCTATCTCTTCTTTCCTGTGTCCGTGGATGTTCACCCACAGGGAGGACACGCCGTCGAGATAGCGCTCGCCTTCCACGTCGATCAGGTACGCCCCCTCGCCGCGCTCGACGACGAGCGGCGGGTCCTCGCGCTCCCACTCGTCCATGGAGGTGAAGGGGTGCCAGAGGTGCTTCCTGTCCGCGTGGGTCAGGCGGCGCAGGCGCTGCGCTTCGTCGGTGCTCATGCGGGCCGTTCGGCGAGGATGACGGCTTCCTGCTCATCGAAGGCGAACGCGCCGTCCTCCTCGCGCGGGTCGAGCCAGTAGGCGATGGCGGGCGAGGCGTTTTCGAGATACGCACGGAGCGACGCCTTGTCCGCATCCGTCAGGTGGGGGCGCCGCACCCAGTCTTCGAACACCATCTTCTTGCGGAGCGTCTCGGAATAGAGGACGCGGAAGCCGGCGGCTTCGAGCATCTCCACGAGGTCGGGGAGGCTGTCGCAGCGGTTGTGGCTCGGGTCGCGCAGGCGCTCGAAGTCGTTGTAGCTCTCTAGTTCCTTCGGTTCTTCGGGCGCGATGTTGTCGATGTAGACGAGCCTGCCGCCGGGCTTCAGGACGCGGAACATCTCGCGCATCGAGGCATCTACGTCGGTGAAGTGATGGGGCGCGATGCGCACCGACACCGAATCGAGCGCGCCCGTCCGGACGGCGATGTTCTCGGCGTCGGTTCTCAGGAAAGATACGTTGCCGACGCCCTTCTCCTCCCCCAGCCTGCGGGCGGAATTCAGCATTCCGGCGGTCAAATCGCTCGCGATGACGTGGCGGCACCCCTCCGCCATCTGGTAGGCCGTGTGGCCCGCGCCCGTGGCGACGTCGAGATGGACGCCGCCGCCCGGGTTCAGCACCTCGGCCGAGCGCGCGAGGGAACTGCTCCGCGCGTGCGGCGCGCTGGTGACGTAGTAGTCCGAATCCTGGTTGTAGATCTTCTGTACGGCTTCTCGCTGCTCCCTGGACGTGTTCATGCGGCTCCTCGATGATCGGGAATATCGGCTTGCGGGGGGAGTATTTCCAGAAAACCGGTTTTCAGGCAAGCGGCCTAGAGCGGTCTCAACACCGCGCGCGCGGGCGCGCCGTCTCGCCCCGGATACAGGGCGGGCAGGGCGATGAGCTCGTAATCGCCCTCGGGCGCGTGGCTAAGGTTCAGGCCTTCGAGCAGCACGACGCCGAGCGGCAACAGCAGCGTGTGGACGGGCACGTTGGGGTCGGGCGCGTCCACGCCGAGATAGTCCACGCCCAGAAGCTCCATCCCGTGGTCGTAGAGTAGCTGGCCGGCTTCGGCCGTCATGTGGCAGTAGTCGGGGCTGTAGGGCTTCGTCCACCACTCCTCGTCGGAGTTTCGCGTCTTGATGAGGAAGCGCGTGGCGCCTTCCAGGTTCTTGGTGGCGAGTTCCTCCGCCGTGATGCACTCGTGGTTTTCCACCGCGATCACACGGGCGGGGCCCATGAGGGTCTCGAGGTTCAGCGTCTCGATGCCGCCCGCGTCGTGGAGGTAGTGCATGGGCGCGTCGAGATGCGTGCCCGTGTGAACGCCGATTATGGCCTCGGTGAGGCAGACGTCGTCCCCTGCATCAAAAGATTTTGTAAAGCGCATCGAAAGCCCCGGATTTCCGGGAAAGATGGGCATTTTTCCTTCAATTACGGGAACGGAAATGTCGATGATGGCCATGCGCGCTCCTCCGGCGGGATGGGGTGGGATTGGATGGGGCTAGAATATCAAAAAACGCCCGCAGGTGTCCAAACGGGGGTTTCGGGAGGAGGGGACAAAGGCGAGGGCAACGAACGCAAAGCCAGGCCCTTTTGTATCGCATGGAGAAAACAGGCCGCTTGTGCTATGGTTTTCCGGATGGGAAAAATGGAGTTTAAGAAATTTATGACGAGGCGAAAACGGGAAGGACGAAGCGATGGGTACCCATCCTGTGAAAAACAGCCGCAAGGATGAACCGCCGAACGAAGCGGAAGAAACCGCCGAGGATGCGGTTGATTTCGAGATAGCGGCGAAACGATGGCGCGATCTCAAGGAAGGCCGCGACTCGCTCGTTACGGACGAAGGACGGGTGGTCGATTTTGATGAATTCGTAAAATAAAATTGTACGACGCGACTTATACGAACGCAGCGCGCAAGAGCATTGAAAACTTACCCGAAACCGCAAAAAATCGAATCAAAAACAGAATCGATGCGCTAATCAATGACGAAAACATACGAGGAGCAACAAAACTGAAAGGGCAGTTGGACGGGTATGACGTTTATCGAATGAGAGTCGGTGATTACAGAGTTCTTTACACCTTCCCCGCCAGTTCCAAGATCATCATCTTAGATGTCGGTCATCGAAGAGACGTTTATCGAAGACGGTAGCTTCCCGGTGGATGAGCCATAAAGCGATCTGAAAAGGGTTTCTCCTTCACGACTTCACCGACCGGGCGGCCTTTTCGGTCGGGTGGCCGTCGCGCTTCCACCAGTCGAGCCCGCCCATGAGTTCCTTCACCCGGAAGCCCAGCCGCGTCATGTTGAGCGCGCCCTTGGTCGAGGCGTTGCAGCCGATGCCGTCGCAGTAGGTGACGACGAGGGCATCCCCGTCAAGGTGCGCGGTGGTATCGGGGCTCATCTGCCGGTGCGGAATGTTGATCGCGCCCGGGATGTGCTCTTCCTCGTATGCTTCTGGCGATCGCGCATCGATGACGACGACGTTCTCGCCTGCCTCAATAGCGACTTTCAGGTCCCATGAATCGGTCTCATAGGCCAGCTTGTTCGCGTAGTGGTCGAGCTGCTCGTTCATTGAACATCCTTGATTTAAGCGTTCCTCATCTTTGAGGGGCAGTCCCTCTCTATTCGTGCACGACGACGCTGCGGGCCACCTCGCCGTTCAAGAGCGCATCGTAGGCCTCGTTGATCTGCTCGATGGGCCATTCCTTGGTGAGCAGGTCGTCGAGGTTGAGTTTCCCGGCCATGTAGAGGTCGATGAGCCGGGGCACGAACAGCCTGGGGTTGGATGAGCCGTAGAGCGAGCCGATGAGGCGTTTTTCTTCCGTCACGAGTGAGGTGGGCTGTATCGAGACCTGCGATTTCACGTCCGCGATGCCCACGATGACGGCGGTGCCGCCGGTGCGCAGGCTCTTGAAGGCGGTGGACATCACCTCGGGCACACCGATGAACTCGAAGGCGTAGTGCGCCCCCTTGCCGTCGGTGAGCGCGCGGATGGCCTCCACCGCGTCCTCGTCCGAGGAGTTCACGGTGTGCGTCGCGCCGAATTTCTTCGCCATATCGAGCTTGTTCTGCATCAGGTCGACCGCGATGATGGGCTCCGCTCCGATCAGGGCCGCGCCCTGGACCGCGTTCAGCCCCACGCCGCCCGCGCCGAATATCGCCACGCTCTCGCCGGGCCCCACCTTCGCGCCGTTCACCACCGCGCCCACGCCCGTGATGACGGCGCAGCTCACCACCGCCGCTTTTTCGAGCGACATGTCCTCGCGAATCTTGAGCACCGATTTCTCCGACATCACCGAGTGGGAGCTGAACGTGGAGACGCCCAGGAAGTGGTGCACCTTCTGGCCGTTGATGGAGAAGCGCGTCGTGCCGTCCGAGAGCGTGCCGTCGGCGCGCATGCGGATGCCCTCGCCGCAGATGGCGGGCCGGTTCGAGAGGCAGAGTTCGCACGAGCCGCAACTGTAGCGCCAGACGGTCACCACGTGATCGCCGGGCTTCACCGACGTCACGCCGGGTCCGACTTCTTCCACGACGCCCGCGCCCTCATGCCCCATGATGATGGGGGTGGGCACCGGGAACAGGCCCGCGATGGCGTGGTGGTCGCTGTGGCACACGCCGCCCGCGCGGTAGTGTACGAGCACCTCGCCCTCCTTGGGCGGTTCCACCTCGATGGGTTCGATGGTCATCGGTTTGCCGACTTCGTGGAAGATGGCTGCTTTCATGGGCATGCTCCTCGGTGGATGACTCGGTCGGGTATTGGTGAATCCCGGCCATATTTTGTGATTTTTCGTATTCATACCCGAAAAAGGTGCGAATTGCACTCCGCATCGGCGCGCACTTGCGTCTTTGGGCGTTGCAAGTCGGCGAGCATCCGTATATGCTTCGGGGAGGAAGTCCCTGCTAGGGGTGTATGTACTGAGAGCCTGAAGTTTCGGGCAACCCTTGGAACCTGCACTGGGTAATTCCAGCGAAGGGAAGCGGGCCAAAGAATCCGGGTGTTTCTGGCCGCTCCCGAATCGCGGGGCGGCTTTTTTATGGGGTGCGCGATGTTTCATATTGAACGTCGCGCGGGGAGATGAATTCTTGCGTGTCCGGGTGAACGGAGAGGACAGGGAACTGGAAGAGGGCGTGAGCGTCGCGTCGCTTCTGGATTCGATGTCGCTCGAGGTGAACGGCATCGCCGTGGCGCTCAACATGGAAATCGTCCGCCGGGGCGAATACGGGGACACGCATCTATCCGATGGGGATGAGGTCGAGATCGTCCGCGCCGTGGGCGGGGGCTGATCCTGAATGAAAACGGGCGCGGCGTGAAAGCCGGCGCCGGGAGGGAGTGTGATGAGCACGTATGAGATCGGGGGCAGGACGTTCACTTCCCGCCTTTTGGTGGGTTCGGGCAAGTATCCGAGTTTCGCCGTGATGCGCGACGCGCTCGAGGCGAGCGGGACGGAGATCGTCACCGTCGCGGTGCGCCGCGTGGACCTGGAAGACGATTCCGCAGAGGGCTTCTGGGCGCATTTCGACAAGGAAAAATACACGATGCTGCCCAACACGGCGGGCTGCTACGACGTGAAGAGCGCGGTGACGACGGCGCGCCTCGCGCGCGAGGCCACGGGGTCGGACTTCGTGAAGGTCGAGGTCATCGGCGATGAGGACACGCTCTTCCCGGACAACGAGGGCCTCTTGGAAGCCTGCCGCATTCTGCTCGATGACGGCTTCATCGTCCTGCCCTACTGCATCGACGATCCGGTCATCTGCAAGAAGCTCGAACAACTCGGCTGCCACGCCGTCATGCCGCTGGCCGCACCGATAGGCTCGGGCCTGGGCATCCGGAACCCCTACAACCTCAGGATCATCCTGGAGCAGGTATCGGTTCCCGTCATCGTGGACGCGGGCGTGGGCACGGCTTCGGACGCCGCCGTCGCGATGGAACTCGGTGCGGCCGCCGTCTTGATGCAGACGGCCATCGCGGGCGCGGACGATCCGGTGAAGATGGCGCGCGCCATGAACCTGGCCGTCGAGTCGGGCAGGCTCGCGTACGAGGCGGGGCGCATCCCCATGAAGCTCTACGCCACGGCGTCGAGCCCGCTGGCGGGCGTCATCGGCTCTTAGGGCTGATCCGCGAAATTTTGGAATCATCGGCGCTCGACCCGCTCTACCTCATCACGGACAGGAACGCGCCCCCGTCGGGCGATCTCCCGGGCGCGCTGGAGGCCGCTCTCGCTGGCGGGGTGCGCTTCGTCCAGTACAGGGAAAAGGATTTGCCTTACGATGAGCGCTTGCGCCTGGGGCGGGAGGTCGCTTCTCTCGTGAAAGAACACGGCGCGCGCCTGCTCGTGAACGGCGATCCGGAGTTGGCCGAAACCCTGGGCGCGGACGGCGTACACCTGGGCAAGGGCACGGTGAGCGTCTCTGCGGTGCGCGCGGAAGGGTATGCGGGTCTCATCGGCTATTCCGCCCATTCGGGAGAAGAAGCCGCTACCGCGTTCGCCGAAGGGGCCGATTTCGTTACGCTCAGCCCCGTCTTCCCCACCAACAGCAAATTCTCATCCGGCCCCGTCCTGGGGCTGGAGGCCTTCGCGCGCGAATGCGAAGCAGCCGGCGGCCCCGTCTACGCGCTCGGCGGCGTGGGGGCGCAGAACGCCTCGGCGTGTCTCGCGCGGGGCGCGCATGGCGTCGCGCTCATCGGCGCGATCCTGGCGGCGGACGACCCCGCCCGGGCGGCGCGGGAGGTACGCGCGGCGCTCTCCGCTTGATTCGGCCTGTCCACATCCGCGCGGCTACTTGAGAAATCCGCGCGAATATCCAACAATAGCGGAAAATCGTATAGCTATGATTTTTTCACCTGACCGATCCGGGAGGTACTCTCATGGTCGACGACAAACAGTTCGACACCTTGTTGCAGGAAAAACGGGTATTCAAGCCAAGCCGCGATTTTTCAAAACAGGCCCACATCACGTCCATGGCCCAGTACCGGGAGATGTACGAGGAGTCCGTCAAGAGACCCTCGCGGTTCTGGACGAAAGTGGCGAACAACTTCCACTGGTTCAAGAAGTGGGGGAAGGTCCTCGAGTGGACGGAACCGCACGCGAAGTGGTTCGTGGGCGGTGAGACGAACATCTCCTACAACTGCCTGGATCGCCACCTCACCACCTGGCGCAAGAACAAGGCGGCCATCATCTGGGAGGGCGAGCCGGGCGATTCGCGCACTCTCACCTATCAGGAGCTTCACCGCGAGGTGTGCAAGTTCGCCAACGCGATGAGAAGCGTCGGCATCAGGAAGGGCGACCGCGTCATCATCTACATGCCGCAGACGCCCGAGGCCGCCATCGCCATGCTCGCCTGCGCGCGCATCGGCGCGCCGCACAGCGTGGTCTTCGCGGGCTTCAGCGCGAACTCGCTGCGCGACCGCATCGACGACTGCCGCGCCAAGGCCGTCCTGACGGCGGACGGGGGCTTCCGGCGCGGGAACATCGTGCCGCTCAAGAAGAACGCGGACGAGGCGTGCAAGGGCGCGAAATCCGTCAAGAAGATGATCGTCTTGCAGCGCACGGGAAACAAGGTATCGATGAAGCGCGGGCGCGACCACTGGTATCACGACCTCATGGAGAACGCCTCCACCGATTGCCCCGCCGCCAGGCTCGATTCCGAGCACCCCCTCTACATCCTCTACACCAGCGGCACGACGGGCAAGCCCAAGGGCATCATGCACACCACGGGCGGGTACATGTGCGGCACGTACCTGACCTCGAAATACGTGTTCGATCTCAAGGACGAGGACACCTACTGGTGCACGGCGGACATCGGCTGGGTCACCGGCCACAGCTACATCATCTACGGCCCGCTGCTGAACGGCGCGACATCCGTCATGTACGAGGGAGCGCCCAACCACCCCGACCCGGGGCGCTTATGGGACATCGTGGAGAAATACGACATCAATATCTTCTACACCGCCCCCACCGCGATCCGCGCGTTCATGAAGTGGGGCGACGACCATCCCAAAGCGCGGGATTTATCCTCCCTGCGCCTGCTCGGCACGGTCGGCGAGCCGATCAACCCCGAGGCCTGGATGTGGTACCACAAGGTCATCGGCGGGGAGCGCTGCCCCATCGTGGACACCTGGTGGCAGACCGAGACCGGCGGCATCCTGATCACGCCGCTGCCCGGGGCGACGGCGCTCAAACCGGGCTCGGCCACGAAGCCGTTTTTCGGCATCCGACCCGCGATCGTCGACAACGACGGCCAAATCCTCGAAGGCGAAACTGCCGGGAACCTGGTTCTCCTCGATAGCTGGCCGGGCCAGATGCGCACGGTCTACGGCGATCACGAGCGTTTCGCGGAGACCTACTTCAGCCGTTTTCCCGGCATGTATTTCACCGGCGACGGCGCGCGCCGCGACGCGGACGGCGACTACTGGATCACCGGGCGCGTCGACGACGTGATCAACGTTTCAGGGCACCGCATGGGCACGGCCGAGGTGGAAAGCGCACTCGTCGCGCATTCGAAGGTCGCCGAAGCCGCGGTCGTCGGCGTTCCGCACGAGATCAAGGGCCAGGGCATCTACGCCTACGTGACGCTCACCGCCGGCGAGGAACCGACCGAGGAACTGCGCGTCGAACTGCGCAACTGGGTGCGCAGCGAGATCGGGCCGATCGCGAGCCCCGACTTCATTCAGTGGGCTCCGGGGC